>CAZFGZ010000010.1:0-24044 GCA_964518585.1 uncultured Dehalococcoidia bacterium
AGGGGGAGCGAGAGGAGAACAAGGAGCGCTCCGCCGAGGCGGCGCTGGAGATGGTACGGGAGCATCTGCGGGTCTAGGAGGCGCGGCTGCAGGCACCGAGTGCGCAGGTGGGCGGGGGGGAACTAGCCGGGATGGCCCTGACTGGGAGCGGCGGCGCCAACATGTCCTCTCACGCCTTGCCCCCTATGGGCCGAAGCGCAGGCTTTCGACGAAGGCCCGGATCTCGTCAGGGCTGTACTCTTCTCGACCCGATACCCACACGCGAATGCGCTGTCCATCGACAGACTCACCAGAGAAGAAAACGAATTGTACCCAGTCGGTGCCCGTTTCGAACTGGCCTACCCAACCCGCGACCGTTTCGGGCCAGATGGTAACGTTGTCCGCGACTGTGTCAGGATATGACTCGGGTTCCTGACCCATGTGAATGGGATAGCTGTGACCTATCATCGAGTAGCGAATCTGCTCCAGGCGGGGGAGGGGATTCTTGAAGACGCGGATCAGTCCCACTCCGGGGTCCTGGAGAGTGAAGCGTGGGTCGTCGGATCTCAGCACCCTCCATCCCAGCATGGTCTCCGCCTCCTCGAAGGTGATGGGTATCGCCGCTTCGCCAAACGCTGCGAAGACGGTGGCAACGCGTGATGGCTCACCAGGTTCGGGCGTGGCAGGGGCGGGCGCGGGTAGGCCTTGCGAGGGGACGCACTTCCAGACCTTGGCAGCGAGCCAGTCGGGTGGCTCCGGCAGAGGCGAGCCCGGGGTCACATCCTCGAGTTCGGTGAAGACTTCTGCGTTCGCAACCACCATCTCTTGCGCCGCGGCCGCTTGCAGCTCAGGAGAGGCATAGATTGTCACAGCCACCTCGCCCGCCTGGGCGACGAGATGCTGGCCGCTGCGGGCGGCCGTGCGCTGGCCGAGTGTAACCGGCTGGCCGGCTTCACGGACGCAGTCATCCTTGGTCTTGATGACAAGCGGTGGCGAGCACCCGGTCTCGAACTCCTCTCCGCAAGTGCCGTAGACGACAAGGACCGGGTCATTGTAGCTGTCGGGGTGCGGGCCGATGATGCGGTCGAGGGGATAGCCGAGGAACTCTTCCCCTACCCAATAGACCGGGAAGTCGGCGAAAGACCGGAGTTCGGATAGGCTGAGATCGACGTACACAACGGTGAGTTGGGGGAGCATCGGAGTCGGGACTAGGGTAATATCGGCGGACTGTGTGTCGGGACTCTCCCGGCCCTGGTTCTGTGTGGGAGAAGGCTTCAGATCGGTGGTCTGTGTCTCAGGAGAATCGTGCCCGCGTAATGCGACGAAGAGAGCAGTTGTGAAGACAGCCGCAACGACGACAACCGCAACGAGGATGACGGCGCTCGCTCTGCCCACTTGTGTGCTCCTCGTATCGATGTGGCACGGTTCGTTTGCTGTCGGTGACCGTCGCCGCGCGCATGATGCCAGCGGCCCAGCGAGTTGTCAAGGCCAAGGACAACGCCCATCCGGCAACGAGCCCGAGGGTCGATCTGACAGGGGGTTGGTGAGGGCTGGCATTGCGCGGTGCTCGTAGATATGCCAGTCTGATAGTCCGATGACTAGCGAACCTTCGCCCGTTCGTGCGCCTGAGTTTCCGGCTTCGGTCACCTGGCTTCAGGGCGGCCCGCTCAAGATGGCCGAGCTCAAGGGGCGTCCTGTCCTCATCGACTTCTGGGACTACACCTGCATCAACTGCATCCGCACCCTGCCCTACCTGAAGGAGTGGCACAGGAAGTACTCGCCGCTGGGGCTCACCGTCGTCGGCGTGCACGCCCCGGAGTTCTCCTTCGGTCGCGACTCCGAGAACGTCCGGCGGGCCGTGGAGGAGCGGGGCATCGAGTACCCGGTGGTCCTGGACAACGAGTTCGACATCTGGAAGGCGTACGCCAACCGCTACTGGCCCGCCCGGTACCTGGTGGACGCGGAGGGCTACCTCCGCTACTTCCAGTTCGGGGAGGGCGACTACGGGGAGACCGAGCAGGCGATCCACATCCTGCTACGACAGGCCTTTCCTGAGGTCGTGCTGCCCGAGCTCGTGGAGCCGGTGCGTGACAGCGACCGGCCCGGCGCGGTCTGCTATCGGGTGACGCCGGAGGTTTACCTCGGGTACCAGCGCGGGCGCCTGGGCAACCCGGCGGTGGAGCCCGACCGGCCGTTCACCTATCGCGACCCCGGCAAGCACATGGAGGGCTTCGCCTACCTGGAGGGGGACTGGCTCCTCGCCGGTGAGCACCTGGCGCGGCCGGTGGGCGCACAGGGGGAGAGCCGCCTGCTCCTCCGCTACCTGGCGAAGGAAGTGAACCTGGTGGCGCACCCGCCGCTGGCCGGCGGCGGCGGGCGTCTCGAACTCAGGCAGGACGGCGCGCCGCTACCTGCCGAGGACGCGGGCGAGGACGTTCGACAGGAGGACGGGCGAGCCGTCGTGTCGGTGGACGTGCCGCGCATGTACCGGCTGGTGAAGAACGGTGAGATCGACGCTCACGAGCTCGTGGTTACGACGGCCTCCGACGGGCTGACGCTGTTCGCGTTCACGTTTGTGTCGTGCGTTATCGGGGAGGAGTAGCCCTCAGGCCATCTCGCTGCCGCCGGTGACGTTGAGGGCCTCGCCGGTGATGTTCTCGGCCTTGCAGAGGAAGACCACGGCCTCGCCGATGTCCTCGGCGGTCTGGGGCCGGCCGAGGGGCACCTCGCGCTTGATGAACTCGTCCCAGGCCTCCTGCGGCGTCGCCCCGTAGCCGCCCAGCGAGAGGGCCGGGCTGAGGTGCTCGTTCCACATGGCCGTCTGTACCTCCCCCGGGCAGACCGCGTTCACGGTGATGTTCGAAGGCCCGAGCTCCTGGGCCAGCGATTGGGTGAAGCCGATGATGGCGAACTTCGACGCGCAGTAGTGGGAGATGATCGCCCGGCCCCTTTTGCCTGCCTGCGAGGACATGTTGATGATGCGCCCGCCTCCGCGCTCCACCAGGTGGGGGATGACGGCCTTGCAGCACAGGAACGTGCCTTTGAGGTTGATGTCCAGCACCCGGTCCCACTCCTCCTCCTCCATGGCGACGACCGCTCCAATCGAGATGACGCCGGCGTTGTTCACCAGGATGTCCACCTTGCCGAAGTGCTGGATGGTCTGCTCCACCATGGCCTGAACCTGGGGCCACTCGCGCACGTCCACGTCGAGGGTGAGCGCGTCGGAGCCGGCGTCCCGCACCTCGCGGGCGGTGCGCTCGCGGTCGTCCTTGGCGGCGGGCAGGTCGGCGACGGCGACCTTCACCCCCTCGCGGGCGAGGCTGAGGGCTATGCCCCGGCCGATGCCGCGGGCGCCCCCGGTGACGATGGCGACGGTGTCCTTCAGCTCCATGACCGCTCCTTTCCGGTGAAGGCCGAGGCCATCATAGCGGAATCCCAGCAGGAGACAAGGGCCGCGGGGAGGAAGAGGGGGAAGCATTGACGATGCTGCGGGGGCCGGTGCTCGGAACGATGGGATGTATTTTGAACTTTTATTCGATTTTAGGGGTTACGATATAGGCTGTCTCTACGTTGCGGTGTATAATATAGGCAATCTCTATGGTTCAGACGTTTTCCCCGCGACTTCGCGCGGAGCGCCACCGGAGACGTCTGCTGGGCAATCCGAGACGGTGCCTAGAGAGGGCAAAGCGGAGGTACAGAGGTCATGGATACGGTGCAGGAACTGCTTGAAAAGGCGGAGAAGCCGGGAAAGGATGCGATGAAGCTCCATCCTTTCTATCACGGCAAAATAGAGACTATTCCCAAGTGTTGTATCCGTGATTTCACTGACTTCGGTATCTGGTACACCCCGGGTGTGGCCCAACCCTGCCTGGATATCCATGACCATCCCGACAGAGTCTTTGACCACACCAACAAGGCCAACTTCGTAGCGGTAGTGTCCGACGGAACCAGAGTACTGGGTCTCGGTGACATCGGCCCGGAGGCGGCCCTGCCGGTGATGGAGGGCAAGGCTCTGCTCTACAAGTATCTGGGCGGTGTGGATGCCTTCCCGATTTGCATAGACACAAAGGACCCGGACAAGATCATTGAGACGGTTCTCCTGCTCCAGCCCAGCTTCGCCGGAATCAACCTGGAGGACATCTCCCACCCGAAGTGCTTCAGGATCCTGAACACTCTCCGCAAGGTGGCCCGTATCCCCGTGTGGCACGATGATCAGCAAGGGACAGCGACGGTTGTCGTGGCCGGGCTCATCAACGCCCTGAAGGTGGTCAACAAGAGGATGAGCGAGGTGAAGGTGGCGATGTTCGGGGCGGGGGCTTCGGGCATCCGAACCACCTGGCTGACTATCACCGCGGGCGTTCAGCCGGGGAACATCATAATGTGCGACAGCAAAGGCACACTCCACCGAGGGCGAACGGACCTGGAGGAGAAGTACCCGGAGAAGTGGGAACTGGCCCAGATAACCAACGCGGGCGATGTCACGGGCGATATCCCTGAGGCGATGGCAGGCGCAGATGTGCTGATTGCCCTTTCGCACCCCGGACCGGATGCCATCAAGAAGGAGTGGATAGCCGCGATGGGTTCTGACCCCGTTGTGTTTGTCTGCGCGAACCCGGTGCCGGAGATATTCCCCTGGGACGCGAAGGAAGCGGGGGCAAAGATCGTTGCGACGGGCCGCAGCGACTTCCCGAATCAGATCAACAACTCCCTGGGGTTCCCGGGCATATTCAGGGGCACGCTGGATGTCAGGGCCACGACCATAACCGATGAGATGTGCATCGCGGCTGCCAACGAGCTTGCCAAGTGTGCCGAGGACAAGGGACTCAACGAGGAGTACATCGTTCCTACAATGGACGAGTGGGAGGTGTTCCCCCGTGAGGCGACTGCCGTAGGCCTGAAGGCCATAGAGCAGGGCGTCGCGAGACTGAAGCTAACTGGGCAAGAGCTCTTCGAGGCGGCCTCTTCAAGGATCAGAAGGGCCCGCGAAGAGACAGGAGCCTTGATGCAACAGGGCTTCATCAAGATGCCCCAGCCGTGAGCTGCCTTTTCCTGTAGGCAGACAGAGGCCTGTTAGCTCCGCGGTGTCCGTCTAGCAGGCTGCCAGATAACTCCCGCCGCCAGGGCTGAGGGGGCGCGCCCGCGCTCGAGGGCCTGGGGGTGTCCGTCGGGGATGTAGTATCCCTCGCCACGAGGGGCCGTCGGACGCTGCGTGCGCAGCGGCCAGGCCGACGGCAGGCCCTCCTCCGCGCCCTGCGTGCGGAGGGGACGCACCGCGAACTCCCGCGATCTTAGCCTGGGCTCGAGGCTGTGGCGCCCGGCGATGTCGAGGACGGCGTCGCACACCAGGGCAGCGGTCTCCTCAGCCCCGTCGGGGCGCGAGGGGCGGCTGCTTCTGCTGTCCTCGGCGCCCCTTCATGCTATGCTGGGGCCAATCCTCAATCCGCTTCTTCTGCTAGGGATCCTCTTTGACCACGGAACGGACCGCCGAGTATCGCCCCCTCATTGCGGATCTGGAAGGTGGACAGGTCACCCGCACGGTGGTGCGTCTGGCGGCACCGGTGGTGGCGGAACGGGTCTCTATCTCAGTACTGTACGCCATCGACGCTTTGCTGGTAGGGCGCTACGTGGGCAAAGACGGCGTGGCCGCGGTGGGCATGGCGAGCCTGCTGATATGGATAGTACTGTCGGGCGCGTGGGGCTTCGCAGTGGCGGCCACCGCAGTGGTGGCGCGGGACGCGGGTGCTGGCGCGGTGAGCCAGGTTCAGCGCTCGATGCGGGCCTCCCTCTTGCTGGCGGCCGTCTGGGGGTGTCTGGGGACGGTCCTGATGTGGCCGCTTGCGGGGCCGCTGCTGGAGTTGATGGCGCTGGAGCCGGAGGCGAAGTCGTTCGGCGTCGACTACATACGGGCGGCCTCACTCGGCTTTCCTCTGCTGATGGTGCTCTACGCCGCCACCGGCTGCCTGCGCGGCCTGGGGAACACTGTGCTGCCGATGCTGATCCTGGTCGCGGTCCAGGCCGCGAACGCCTTCGTTGCGTTCTTCCTCATCAGCGGGGTGTTCGGCCTGCCGCAGTTCGAGGTGCTGGCCTCCGGGATCGGCTTCGGGAGCGCTGGCGCGGTCGGCGGCGTGCTGGGGCTAGGCATTCTGACCAGCAGGCTGTCCCCGTTGCCCTTCCGACTGGATCACGCTCTGCGGGTAGGTCGGCCCGATTTCCAGCGGGTCCTGAACGTGGGCCTGCCCGTGACCGGGGAGGAGTTCCAGTTCAGCATCGCCTTCATCGCCTACTCGCGGGTCATCTCGGGCCTGGGGACGACGGCGCTGGCGGCTCATACCCTGGCGCTGCGAGCCCTGGAGCTGGCCATCGTGCCGGGCTTTGCTTTGGCGACGGCGGCGACCGCGATCGTGGGCCAGTGCCTGGGAGCAGGCCGCGCGGACCTGGCGGAGCGAGCGAGCCTGGAGGCGCGGAAGTGGGCCCTGCTCTCCATGGTCGTCCTGGGCCTGGTGATGGTTATCCTGGCCCCTCAGCTCGTGAACATCTTCGTGGATGATGAGGAGGTCGTGGAGGTGGGAGGCCGGCTGCTGCGCATCTTCGCGCTGGCCCTCCCCATGATGGGGATCAGTTCATCCCTGTCGGGCGCGCTGCGAGGCGCCGGCGACGTGCGTTACGTTCTCGGGGTGCTGACGGCGACCGCCTGGCTGGTGCGCATCCCGATTGCCTGGATTCTGGTGGGCGTGTTCGGGCTGGGGGCGCCGGGGGCCTGGGTGGGGGCCGTGGTGGAGAACAACGTGCGCGGTGTCCTCATCTGGCTTCGCTTCCGCGGCGGCAGATGGAAAGGCATGAGGGTGTAGGGATGGGCGGGACAGATCACGGGGTTCTCGGACGGTGGACGCCGCGTCGGGCTGAGCGGCATGGCAGGCATTGACGGGTTCGGGGGTGTCGGCGTATAATGTTTGAGAGAGGGAGGTAGGTCGCGCCCATGGGCGGGCTCCCCGCGGCGACGTACACGAAGGCCCCAGGCATCGGCCAAACATAGGCCGGTGCCTTTCGCTTTGCCTCGAGGCCTTCCGCCCGCCCGGGCCGGGAAAGGAGCGCTTCGATGAACTCCAGCCTCATCGGCAAGATCGAGAAGGCCAAGCGCTATGCCCAGGAGCGGGAACGCATCCGCTTCACCGGCCTGGCTGCGGATTTCCGGGGGGAGAACGATGACCATCGGGTCACCCTGGATGGCGAGCGCTGGTCCTGCACGTGCGATTTCTTTGCCGGATGGGGCGCCTGCGCCCACACTATGGCCCTGGAGCGACTGCTGGAGGGCATGGTGCCCAAGGCGGCGCTCTCGCAGCGCCTAGCACCGACCGCCTGACGGCAAAGGGAACGTCGTCATATCAGTGGAGACGGCCGCAGGGCCGTCTCCTCATGTCTGGCGATGCTGTCCCGCTGCCGTCGTCAGGCCCGCCTGGGAGCGTCAAGCGCCCGGTAGAACTCCACGGTACGGCGAAGGCCCTCCGCTAGAGAGACCTGGGCCCGCCAGCCCAACTCACGCATGATCTTCTGGGAGGAGGCGTACGTGGCGGGCACGTCCCCGGGGCGCTCGCCCAGGTCCTTGATGGGCACCTCGTAGCCCAGGATGTCGAAGATGGTGCGGACCACGTCGATGGTCTTGGTGCCGACGTCGGTGCCGACGTTGAAGTAGTGCAGGCCCGACAGCCCCAGCACATCGACGTGGGCGCGGGCCAGGTCCTCGACATAGATGTAGTCGCGGACCTGCTCTCCCTTCCAGTAGAGGGGGATGGGGCGGCGGTCCAGGGCGGCCCGGATGAAATTGGGGATGGCGTGGGTCTCGGGCTCGTGAAGCTCGTTGGGGCCGTAGCAGTTGAAGTAGCGCAGGATGATGCAGTCGAAGCCGTGGAGCTGGTTGTAGGTGCCGAGGAAGCTCTCGACGGCGATCTTCGAGGCTCCATAGGGGTTGGACTGGACTCCCAGGGGGTCCTCCTCGCGGATGGGCAGGCGCTGGGGCACGCCGTAGACGCAGGCGCTGGAGGAGAAGACCATCTGGGAGACGCCTGCCTTGCGCATCCCCTCCAGCAGGCGCAGGGAGTTGACCACGTTGTTCTCGGCGTAGAGCAGCGGCCGCTCCACGGACTCGCCGACGGCGATGAGGCCCGCCATGTGCACTACGGCGTCCTGGCCGCGTAGGGCCCTCTCTGCGGCCTCCTGGTCGGCGAGGTCCGCCTCGACGAAACGCGCCTCGGGATGGACGAGATGGCGATGGCCGCGAGAGAGGTTGTCGATGACGGTGACCTGGTGGCCCTGCTGGAGAAGAACAGTGGTGACGTGAGAGCCGATGAAGCCCGCGCCGCCGGTGACTAGAACTCGCAACCTACTCCTCGAAGCGCTTGAAGACCAGGCAGGCGTTTTGGCCGCCGAAGCCGAAGCTGTTCTTCAGGATCACCCTCACCTCGGCCTTGCGGGCCACGTTGGGCACGTAGTCCAGGTCGCAGTCGGGGTCCGGGAACTCGTAGTTGATGGTGGGGTGGATGATGCCGGTCTGGAGGGTCTTCACGCAGGCCACCGACTCGAGGGCGCCGGAGGCCCCCAGCCCGTGCCCGATCATGGACTTGGTGGAACTGATGGGGACGTGGTAGGCGTGCTCGCCCAGGACGGCCTTGATGGCCTTCGTCTCCGTGGCGTCGTTGAGAGGAGTGGAGGTGCCGTGGGCGTTGATGTAGTCTACCTCCTCGGGGCCGATGCCGGCATCCTCCAGGGCCCAGCGCATGCAGCGGGCAGCGCCGTCGCCGTCGGCACAGGGGATCACCACGTGGTAGGCGTCGGCGCTGGCGGCGAAGCCGACGAGCTCGGCCAGGATGGGGGCAGCGCGGGCCCGGGCGTGCTCCAGGCTCTCCAGGATGAGGATGGCCGCCCCCTCTGAGGAGACGAAGCCGTCGCGCTTGGCATCGAAGGGGCGGCTGGCCTTCTCGGGGTGCTCGCTCTCGGTGGAGAGGGCGCGCATGACGCTGAAGGCGGCTAGGCCCAGCTCGCTGACGCCGGCCTCGGTGCCGCCGGTGATCATCACATCGGCAGCGTTCCGGCGGATAACCTCCGACGCTTCGCCCATGGCCTGGGTGGCGGCGGCGCAGGCGGTGGTGATGGTGCTGATATACCCCTTGGCCTGGAACTGCATGCTGACGTTGGAGGCAGCCATGTTGGGCAAGGCCTTGGTCATGTAGAAGGGGTCGACGCGCATGCCCCGTCCGTCGGCGATGACGCGCATGGCCTCGTCGGTGTTGGGGAAGCCGCCGTTGCCGTTGCCGAGGAGGACACCGATGCGGACCCTGTCCTCGCGTTCCATGTCGAGACGGGCGGCGCCGACTGCCTCGAGTGCGGCGGCGACGGCGAACTGGCTGAAGCGGGCCATGCGGCGCGCATCCTTCCGATCCATGTAGTTCGTGGGGTCGAAGCCCTTGACCTCGCCGTCGACCTTCACCGGGTAGTTGGTGGTATCGACGCCGGCCACGAAGTCGATGCCCGAGCGGCCCTCCACCAAACCCTGCCAGAGCTCATCGGCGGTGAGGCCGAGGGGGCTGATCGCGCCCATGCCGGTGATGACCACTCTCTTACGGTTCTGCCGCGCTTCGCTCATGCCGCTATCACTCCCGCCTTGGCTCCCGTCCGTCCGCTCAAGGGGCCCTCCCTGCGGGCAGCAGGTCCGGGGCGATCCCCAGGAGGTGCTCCCGGGCCTCCGCCGCCACGAAAAGGGAGCCTAACACGCAGATGGCGTCGCCGGGCTCTGCGAGGGCCAGCGCGGCGTCCATTGCCGCCGCCACGCTCTCCTCGCAGGTGGCCGCGATGCCGTGCTCAGCAAAGGCGGCAGCCACCTCGTGGGGCGGCGCCGCCCGGGGGCTCCGCGACCGGGTGGCGATCACCCGGGCCGCCACGGGCTCCATCTCGCGGGCCAGGGCGGTCGCGTCCTTGTCCCCTGAGTAGCCGATCACCAGAGTGGCCCTGCCGATGCCCAGATCCTCCTCCAGCGTCTCGCGCAGGCGCCGGGCTGACTGCCCGTTGTGAGCCCCGTCGAGCACCACGAGCGGCCGTCGCCTGACGATCTCCAGGCGGCCCGGCCAGCGCAACGCCTTCAGCCCTCGTCGGCAGGGCGCCTCGGACAGCTCCAGGCCCTGCCGGGCCAGCGCCTCCGCTGCCAGGACGGCGGTGGCAGCATTCTCGAGCTGATGGCGGCCCAGCAGGGGAAGGTGCAGGCCATAGATGCCACCGGGTGTCCGCAGCCGGAAGTCCTGACCTTCCGAGCTGTGGCCGGTCCGGGTCATCGCGCAAGCCTGCGCCACCTCAACCAGGCCGGCGCCGCGCTCCGCGCAGGTCTGCCGGATGACCGCGGCGGCCGATTCCTGTTGCAGGCCCATGACCACCGCCGCCGCCGGGGTAATTATACCCGCTTTCTCTCCCGCGATCTTGGCGAGGGTGTCGCCGAGGATGGCGGTGTGCTCGAGGCTGATGGGGGTGATGACGCAGACGGCCTTCTCGTCGAGCACGTTGGTGGAGTCAAGGCGGCCGCCCAGGCCGGTCTCGATGACCTGGGCAGCTACCTCCTCCTCTCGGAAGACCCGGAAGGCCAGGGCGGTGAGCAGGTCGAAGGTGACCAGTTGGCGTTGCGGGTGTCGGGCCCGCACCTCGTCGACCACCGGCGCCAGCGCCTCTACGTGCCGGGCGAAGACCTCGCGGCTGATGGGCTCGCCGTCCAGCCGGATGCGCTCGCAGAAGGTGTGCAGGTGAGGGCTGGTGTAGAGGCCGGTGCGGAGGCCCGCCTCCCGCAGGATGGAGGCGAGCATGGCCGCCGTGCTGCCCTTGCCCTTGCTGCCGGCGATGTGAACGGTGAGAGGCCCGGACTGAGGATTGCCGAGGGCTTCGAGGAGGTCTCGCATCGGGGCGAGGTCCGGGCGGGCGATGAACCGGCCGGTCCGCTCGAAGTCTGCGAACGATGTAAGGTAGCCCAGAGCCTGCTGGTAGTCCATGGGTATGGGCTCGGCGAGTGTCGCGGTCCGCCGGAGCGGGATTATAGCATCCGTTGGGGCGGAGCGGGAAGGCGGCCCTGCTTGACAGCGTGTGGCGGCGTTGATAGTATCGCCCCGAGTCTTGTCGGGGACTCAAATCTAGAGGACGCCTCCAGGAAAACCCTCGGCAGGCGTCTTTTCCGCAGCGGCTAGTCTTGATAGAGCGGGCTCTCGTCGTGTCTTCCCATCTCATGGCCATGCTCTGGGTTTACCGCGCCGTCGGGACCGACATAGCGGAGACGGGCCTGTAAGGAGGCAGCTATGCTCACCATCAGCGTCATCAAGGCCGACGTAGGCGGTTACGTGGGCCATTCCTCAATGCACCCGGACATCCTGGAGGCGGGCCGGGAGCACCTGGAGGAGGCCAAGGGGAAGGGCATCCTCATCGACGGCTACCCCGGCCATTGCGGCGATGACCTCTTCCTCATCATGACCCACGAGAGGGGCGTCGGGGACACCGAGGTTCACACTCTGGCCTGGAACACCTTCCTGGCGGGCACGGAGGTCGCCAGGAAGCTGAAGCTGTACGGGGCAGGACAGGACCTGCTCTCCGAGGCTTTCTCCGGCAACATCCGGGGCATGGGCCCGGGCTCGGCGGAGATGGAGATCGAGGAGCGGCCGTCCGAGCCCATCCTGGTCTTCATGGGCGATAAGACCTCCGCAGGCGGCTTCAACCTCCCCCTCTACAAGATGTTCGCCGACCCCTTCAACACCGCCGGCCTGGTGATCGCCGAGCCGCTGCACCAGGGGTTCACCTTCGAGGTGCATGACGTCATGCATCATAAGAAGATCAGCTTCCACTCCCCGGAGGAGATCTACGACATGCTGGTCTTCCTGGGCTCCCCCGGTCACTATGCCGTCAAGGCCGTGTACAGCCGCAGGACGGGCGAGGTGGCCGCGGTGTCCAGCACCGACAAGCTGTCGCTCATCGCCGGCCGCTACGTGGGCAAGGACGACCCTACCTGCGTCGTCCGCACCCAGGGCGACTTCCCCGCCGTGGGCGAGGCGCTGGAGCCGTTCGCGTTCCCGGCGATCGTCGAGGGGTGGATGCGGGGCTCGCACCAGGGGCCCTGGATGCCCTGCGCGGTGCGGGATGCCAACCCCTCGCGCTTCGACGGGCCGCCGCGTATCGCCTGCCTGGGGTTCCAGGTCGCCAACGGCACGCTTGTGGGGCCGCGCGACATGTTCGATGATCCGGGGTTCGACGAGGCGCGCCACCAGGCCAACCTGATCGCCGACTACTTCCGCCGCCACGGTCCGTGGGAGCCGCACCGCCTGCCCCTGGAGGAAATGGAGTACACCACGATGCCCGCCGTGGCCAAGAAGATCGCCTCGCGCTGGGAGCCGCTGGAGTAGGCTCCCGGGCAAGGGAGAAGTGCCCCAGCTCCTCCTGGCGACCAACAACGCGGGCAAGGCCGCGGAGTACCGGGCCTTGCTGGCGGGCTGCGGCTGGGAGCTGGTGACGCCTCGCGAGATAGGACTGGAGCTGGCGGTGGAGGAGGCTGGCCAGGACTATCGCCAGAATGCTAAGATAAAAGCTGCCAAATTCGCCGAGGCCAGCGGTCTGGTGGCGCTGGCCGACGACTCCGGTCTGGAGGTGGACGCCCTGGGCGGGCGTCCGGGGCCGCTCTCAGCCCGCTACGGCGGGTCGGGCCTATCCGACCGGGAGCGGGTGACGACCCTTCTGCAGGAGCTGGAGGGGGTTGCGGAGGAGCGGCGCACCGCTCGCTTCCGCTGTGCCATCGCCCTGGGCCGGCCTGGGGGCAAGGTGGAGCTGTTCGAGGGGACGGTGGAGGGGTTGATCACCCACGAGGCGCGGGGCGAGAGCGGGTTCGGCTACGACCCCGTCTTCCTCCTGCCGGAGCGAGGGCGGACGCTCGCGGAACTGCCGCCCGAGGAGAAGAACGCCGTCAGCCACCGGGGCGAGGCGGCGCGGAAGGTGCGCCCGGTCCTGGAAGGACTGCTGCATGAAGCACCGGAGTGAGACCAAGGCGCCGACGCCCCTGGTTGACCCCTTCCAGCGGACCATCACCTACCTGCGCGTCTCGGTCACCGACCGCTGCAACCTCCGCTGCGTCTACTGCATGCCCGAGGAGGGCATCGAGTTCCAGCCGCGGCGGGAGATCCTCAGCTACGAGGAGATCACAGCGATCATCCGGGTGGGGGCGGCCATGGGCCTGCGGCAGGTGCGCCTCACCGGCGGGGAGCCGCTGGTGCGCCTCGGCTTCGTGGACCTGGTGCGCCGGGTGAGCGGGATCCCGGGCATCGAGGACATCTCTCTGACCACGAACGGCATCGCTCTGCCTCGCTATGCGAATGAGCTGGCCGAGGCGGGCCTGCGTCGGGTGAACGTCAGCCTCGACACGCTGCGCCCGGAGCGCTTCCACGCCATCACCCGCCTGGGCAGGTACGGGGACGTGCTCCAGGGCATCGCCGCGGCGCGGGCAGCGGGGCTCTCCCCTGTCAAGCTCAACGTGGTGGTGATGGTGCAGGTCAACGACGATGAGGTGCTGGACTTCGCGCGGACGACCCTGGAGGAGGACTGGGAGGTCCGCTTCATCGAGCGCATGCCCTTCATGGAGGAGCAGGAGACGTGCATCAAGGACACCTCCCTGGTGCCGGGGTTCGTGCCGATGGAGGAGATCAAGGGACAGATCGAGGCGGAGTTCGGCGCCCTGGAGCCGTCGCAGACGGCCGCCGGGCACGGCCCCGCCCGCTACTATCGCATCCCCGGCGCGCGCGGGAGCATAGGCTTCATCAGCCCGATGAGCGAGCAGCGCTTCTGCGAGTCGTGCAATCGCATGCGGCTCACCGCCGATGGCAAGCTCCGCCCCTGCCTGCTCACCGACCACGAGGTGGACCTGAAGGGGGTCATGCGCTCGGGTGGCGGTGAGGAGGCGATCCGTGAGGGTATCCTCGAGGCGCTTCGCACCAAGCCCGAGGCCCATCACCTCTGGGACGGCAGCCGCCCCCGCTGGCGGAGGATGATCCAGATCGGGGGCTGAGGCTGGAGGCCCGAGGATGGCAGCGGCGGAGGAAGGAAAGCTCTCCCACCTCGATGAATCGGGCCGCGCCCGCATGGTGGACGTGACCGCTAAGGGCGAGAGCGTGCGCGAGGCCGTCGCCCGCGGCAGCGTCCGCATGAAGCCCCAGACGCTGCGCCTGATCCTCGCCGGTGAGATCGCCAAGGGGAACGTGCTCACCACCGCCCAGGTGGCCGGGGTGATGGCCGCCAAGAGGACGCACGAGCTGATCCCCATGTGCCACCCCCTGCTTCTCACGGGCATCGAGGTGGACCTCCAGCCCGACGAGAAGGAGAGCGCCGTCCAGATCACCGCCAGGGTTCGCACCACCGGCAAGACCGGCGTGGAGATGGAGGCGCTGACGGCGGTGAGCGTCGCCGCCCTCACCATCTACGACATGTGCAAGGCGGCGGACCGAGGGATGCGCATCGAGGGGGTGCGGCTGGTGAGAAAGTCGGGCGGCAGGAGCGGGGAGATCGTGCTGGATTAGGGGCGGTTCGCGAACCGCCCCTACGTCTCCTCCCTTTGCTCCAGCAGGAACTCGGTGATACGGACCAGGGCGTTATAGGCGTAGACGACGTAATCGCGGGGGTGGAGGTCGTCCAGCGGCTTCAGAGTCTCGTCCCGGACCGACACCGGGTCCTGGAGATCCTTGGAGAAGTCCACCTCCATCTGTAGCTCGTAGAGCTCGCCGTCCTCGCAGACCACCACGCAGCCGCGGTCGGGGCTGGCGCTGGCCTCCGGCTCGACTTCGATGGCGTTGGTGAAGAAGGCGCCGGGGAAGGGCGGGAAGGGCCGCAGCTCGGCGGCCGCGTCGCGAAGGAGGCGGCGGAGCTGCGTGACGGTTCGCTCGAGGGTCAGGTCGGCTTCGGCCTTGCGGGCCAGGGGGTCGGTCTCGGTTCCGGGCATGGCAGCCTCAGGGCGATGTAATCGCGTCCCCGGCGGACGCCGCTTCATTATAGGAGGCGCCTCGGGGGCAGTCCAGGCGACGGCGCGGGCGCCGGGCGGCGGTCGATTTGTGCACTTGCGGCTGTATGTTATATTAGAACAGCTACAGGCAGCTCTGGGAGCCATATGCAGCCGACGCGTCAGGAGATCCTGGGTCACCTCCGTCGAGAAGGACAGGCTACGGTCAAGGAGCTCGGCGAGTTCCTGAAGCTCACCTCCACCGGCATTCGGCAGCATCTCACGGTGCTGGAGCGAGACGGGCTGGTGGAGGCTCGGGAGGAGCGAGGCCGGGTGGGGCGGCCCGCGCTGGTGTATCGCCTGACCGAGCGGGGAGACGCTCTCTATCCCAAGGACTACGATGCCCTGGCCAATCTCCTGCTGGAGGAGGCGCGGGCGGTGATGGGGAGCCAGGGGCTGCAGACACTTCTGCGGCGGGCGGCCGTGCGCTTCGCTGCTCCCTATCTGGAGCGGCTGACGGGTAGGACGCTGGCGGAGCGGGTTCGGGAAACGAATGTCATCATGGGCGAGCGCGGCTGCCTGGCCGAGCTGGCTCAGGACGGGAGCGATTGGCTCATCTATCAGTACTCCTGTCCCTTCCCCAACGTTGCCAAGCGCAATAGCGCCGTCTGCATCCTCGAAGTGGAGTTCGTGCGCCAGCTGGTCGGCGCAGATGCCCGCCTGGTGAGCAGCCTCCTTCGGGGCGATCGCTCCTGCACATACCGGATACGGAAGGCGGGCCTCGCCTGAGACTTCCGCTGGCCATCGCCCGGCGGCGTCCTCACGGGCGCATGGAGGCCAGAGACAGAGGGCGCACGCGCTCGCGGGTGAACTGGTCGAGGTGAGCGCTCCCCTGGCGTCAGGATTGCCCCGGATGGCCTCTAGGGAGGTTTGCGGGGCGATGCTATAATTGGCTCGACCGTCCGCTTGCCCGGAGGCCCGACGCGGCGGTTATCAGCCTTAGCCTTCGTCTCTGTTCGTGCAGACCATCGCCCTCTCGGAAGGGCCGCGCATGGAGGTGACCTCGGCTGTGCCTGTGAGGACGTGGGTAGGCCGCTTCAGCATCGTCCGCGGCCAGGCTCAGGAGCAAGGGCCCTGGCTGGGGGATTTCTCGCGCCAGTGCCCCGAGGAGGAGGCCGACGAGCTCTTCGTCCTGGTGGAGCCAGCCCTTCCCGGCAGCGAGGAGTTCTGCGAACAGCTCGTGCAGGCGGTTGGGCAGGTCTACTGCCAGGACCCTCTTTCGATCACGGGGGCGCTGCAGCGGGCTCTGAAGGCGGCGCACGAGCGCCTTCGGGACTGGAATGACCGCAGCCTGCCGGAGCACCGGGTGGCGGCGGGAGCGACCTGCCTGGCGGTGCGGGACGAGGTGGCTTACCTGGCGCAGGCCGGCCCCAGCCTGGCGTTCCACTTCTCAGAGGGCCGCATGCGGCGGCTGCTGCCCGAGGAGGACGCCGCCGAGCCCCTCGGCCTGGCAAAGGAGTTTCAGCCGCAGCTGACCCGCTTCGATCTGGTCTCGGGAGACCTTCTCCTCATGGTCTCGACCCGGCTGGATGACCTGGCCGACGAGGCCACCGTGAGCCGCCTGCTCGGCCGGGGAGCCGATCAGATCCTGCCTGAGCTGTACCTCCTGTCGCGCGGGCAGGAGGATTTCTCGGCGGTGCTGCTCTCTTGCTTCACGGAGGCAGAGCAGGTGCCGGCCGCCCCGACGCCCCCGCCTGCGGGCGGGCCGGAGCAAATCCCGGCGGGCGCGGAGGACGCCGGGGACGAGGCCGAGGGCGCACCGGGTTTTCTCAGCGCCGGTGTGGAGGGGGCAGAGCAACCGACGGTGGCCGGGCCGGAGGTGGACGTCTCGCGGCCGGTGGTGCGCCTGAGGGACGCCCAGCCCAGCACCCGCGGGCGCTATCCTCGGACGACCGGCGTGGCCCCGGCGCTGCGCATCCCCCGCGAGGCCATCCTGGCCGTAATCATCCTGGCGCTGGTCGGCCTGCTGGCCTGGTGCATCATCCCCGGCTCGGTAGAGGAGAGCCGCGAGGATCGCTTCAGCGAGCTGCTGGAAAGCGCGCGGACCTCGTACACGGCTGCGATTCCCGCACAGGACCCCTCTCAGAAGCGGGCCTTGCTCGCCGAGGCTGACGCTGACCTGCAGGAGGCGGCCACCATCCACGCCGACGACGGCGAGCTGAACGCTCTGCGCGCGGAGGTCAGTCGGGCGCTCGCCGAGCTGGACGCCGTTTACGAGCTGGCGGACCTGTCCCTGGTGACGGACCTGACCGAGCAGGTGACAGGCTCCCTCTCCATCGGCCAACTGGATGTCGGCGCGCTGGGCGCCTACTTCCTGGACCTGGAAGGAGGGCGCGTGGTGGCGTTGCCCCTTGCGGACCCGGCCGCCGAGCCATTCGTGGTCCTTCAGGAGGGGGATGTGGTGGGGCTGGCACGGGCGGCGCGCCCCACGCACATCGTCTGGGCGCAGGGCCTGACTTCGCTCCTGATCCTGGACGGGGAACGACAGCTCTTCGCCTACCAGCCGGCCGAGGGGGTGGGGCGGCCCCTGAGCATCCGGGGGGCTCACGAGTGGGGCTCTGTGGACGCCCTTGCCTATGCGGGCGGGAACCTCTACGTGCTGGACCTGGAGTCCAGCCAGGTGTGGCGCTACCTGCCCACCGAGGGCGGCTTCGACAGCGAGCGATCCGGGCTCCTCTCTGGGGTGGACCTGGAAGGGGCGGTGGGCCTGGCGGTCAGCGGCGACCTGTTCATCCTGATGGAGGACGGCCAGGTGCGCCGCTTCGAGGGTGGCCAGGAACGTCCCTTTCCTATGGCTGGCATCGACCAGTCTCTCCTCTCGCCGGCCTCGCTGGTGGCCCTGCCGAGCTCCGGCCGCCTCATGGTGGCGGACAGGGGCAACAAGCGCCTGGTCATCTTCTCCGCCGACGGCGCCTTCCTCCGTCAGATGGTGAGCCCGCAGTTCACCGACCTGCGGGCGCTGGCCGTGGACGAGCCCGCCGGCCTCCTCTACGTCCTGGTGGGCGACTCGCTCTATCGGGCGGCGCTGCCGCCCTAGGGCCGGGCCCCGCCCCACCCCGCCCCCCGGACCTTGGAACCTTGGAACCTTGGAACCTTGGAGCCATGGAGCCATGGAGCCATGGAGCCATTCCGTTTGACGTTGCCCGGCGACCGGTTCTATGGTTCTATGGTCGCAAGGCTCTAGGGTTCCAAGGCTGTAGGGTTCTAGTTTCCCATGAACATCCTGGGTATCGAGACCTCCTGCGACGAGAGCGCCGCTGCGGTGGTGGCGGACGGCCGGAAGATCCTCTCGAACGTGGTGGCCTCGCAGGCCGGCATCCACGCCCGCTACGGTGGGGTGGTGCCTGAGGTGGCCTCGCGGCACCACCTGGAGGGGCTGCTGCCGGTGGTGCAGGCGGCGCTGGCCGGGGCCGAGTGCCGGTGGTCGGACCTCGACGCCGTGGCGGTCAGCCGCGGCCCCGGCCTCTCGGGGGCGCTCCTGGTGGGCGTGAACGTGGCGAAGGCGCTGGCCTACGCCCACGACCTGCCCCTCGTGGCGGTGAACCACCTGGAGGCCCATCTCTACGCCAACTGGATCGACGAGGGGGCCGAGGCGCCCTCCGACTTCCCCCTGCTGGCGCTCATCGTCTCGGGCGGCCACAGCGACATGCTGGTCATGCGGGAGCACGGCCGCTATCGTCGTTTGGGTCGCACCCGTGACGACGCGGCGGGGGAGGCCTTCGACAAGGTGGCCCGCCTCCTGGGGCTGGGCTTCCCCGGCGGGCCTGCCATCGAGCGGGCGGCGCAGGCCGTGGCAAGGCCTTCCCTGCGTCTGCCTCGCGCCTGGCTGGGAGAGAGCGATGACTTCAGCTTCAGCGGCCTGAAGACGGCGGTACTGCGGCTGGCCCGCGGCGAGCAGGGCCCTCCACCCCCCGTGCCCGAGCTGGCCTCCGCCTTCCAGCAGGCGGTGGTGGATGTCCTGGCGGTGAAGGCGGCGCGGGCCGCGCGTCGCGAGGGCGTGCGCGGCATCGTGCTGTCGGGCGGGGTGGCCGCCAACGGACCGTTGCGTCGCGCGCTGGCGCGCAAGGCCTCGGTGCCCTTATACGTCCCCTCGCCCCTCCTCTGCACCGACAACGCGGCCATGGTGGCGGCCTGCGCCTACTATCGCCGGGAGGCGGGCCTGGCCGGGCTGGACCTGGACGTCTCCGCCACCCTGTCCATCGCCCCTTAGCTCGGGAAGCGTGAGGCGAGAGGGGTGGGAAAACGGGAGGGGAACGGGAAACGAACCGGCAAGCAGCCACCATAGAGCCCAGCAAGTTCCCGTATCCCGCTTCTATCCTCTAGCTTTCAGCTTCTAGGTTCTACGACAGCGGGCAGCGGCCGCAGCCGCCCTGGGTGCAGTAGGCGTGGTAGAGGTGCAGAAGCCCCTGCTGGCGGCGGGCGTTCAGGCGGAAAGCCCTCCCGTCGCCGCTGCGCAGGGCCTCCTCCAGGAAGCGGGTGGCCCCGTAAGGGCCCGCTCGGGGCAGGCGGGCCAGGAGCTCTCGGGCCCGCAGTGCCGCCTCCCGGTCACGCTGGGCCTCCGCCAGGAGCGCGGCCAGAGGCAGCAACACGTTCGCGGCCATCTCCAGCGCCCGCCCCCGGCCGATGAGGGCGGCGGGCAGCCGGCAGGGGCCACCGCTGAGGTCGAAGTGGTGGCGCCAGTAGTCCCCGGCCGTGGCCGTCCACGGGGAGAGGAGGGCGGCCACGCTGAGCCGGGGGCCGGCCAGGAGGCCCCGAAGCGGCGCCAGCAGGTCCTGGGCGTGACGTGTCAGCAGGGTGGCGGCGCCGGCGAGTCTGCGCGCGGGGTGATTCTCCGGGCGGGTGCCCCACAGACGCCAGCGCTGGGGCGCGGGGTCGGCCCGACGGCACTCCCGCCACAGCCCCTCCAGCAGCGCCGGATGGGCCGACAGCGGCCCCTCATGGCCTCGCTGGCTGGGCAGCAGCCCGGCCGTTCCCAGCAGGAGCGCCTCGGCGGTGGCCTGGCGCGGGGCCGGCGCGGTCCTGAGCAGGCCCTCGCGGAGCCCTCGCCAGGGCAGCCGGCGCGCCAGCAGGAGCATGACCTCCTCGTTGCCGCCGTAGCCCAGCGCCCGTAGCAACCCCTCGTAGAGGGCCTGCTCCGGCCCCACCGCGGCCAGCGCGGCCCGGAGGCGCTCCCGCTTGGCGCTCATGCGCCGCTCGCCCAGTTCCTCCAGGACGCTGGCCACCGCGGCCTCCCCCAGGCGGCCGGCCGCGCCCTGGCAAGGCTCCTGCCAGGCAGCCGGCTGGGCCAGTTCGGCCGCCAGCTCGCGGGCGCGCCCGTCGACCCAGGGGGCGAGGGCTACCACGGGGGCTCGCCGACCGCTGGCCAGGAGGGCGTCCTCCCCCAGGTCGTCCTCGAAGACCACGTGGAGGATGACCCGGTCATAGCGGGGGTCGCGGTGATGGCCGTGGGCGCGAAAGTTGCTGGCCAGGGTGTGCAGCTCGATGTCACCGCGCAGCACCGCCCCGGAGGGCGTCTCCAGAGCGGCATGGCGGAAGTCCGGCCCCGCTCCGCGGCCGGGACGGCCCGGGTGGAGGACCCGCAGGGACACCCCTTGGCGGGTCACCAGGGCCGAGCGCGGGAAGCGCTGCTCCCGCCAGAGTTCGGTCAGGGCGGCCTCGTTTAGGGGCGGCCGAGCGCGGGGCACGACGCCTGGGCCGTGTCCAGGCGCTTGGGCTGCGGCCGCCGCGCTCGGGCCGGCGGGCCGCTCGCGCAGCGCCAGGACGCTCATCGGTCGCTCTCCTCAGCCCGGTCCTGCGCCGCGTCCGCGACCTGATAGCGGAAGCCCGCCCGCTCCGCCACCAGGCTCAGGAGGCGGCTGGACAGCCCCCGCGGGCGGTACTGGCCCGTCTCCCACTCGCTGATGGTCTGCTGGCGGGTGCCCAGCTCCCGGGCCAGGTCGTTCTGGGTGAGGCCGAGATGGCGGCGCAGGGCCCGCACCCGGCGGGGGTCCCACACCGGCCTGTCCAGTCTTCCGCGTTTCACGGGCCGATCCTACACGGAACCGTGTAGATGGTCAAGGGGAGGGGCCCTGGGCGCTGATGGGGCGCGCTGGGGAAGCTCGGAGTCGCGGCGAGAGGAAGCTGAGCCGACAGAGACAGCCATGCCGTGCTCGGGCGAGATATCGAGCGAAAAGGCGGCATATTGGGCCATGCTGGCCTGTGAAGCGGCACAGTACTCCAGGGCCGTTGTTGCGCGCGCGCGCCAGGTGCGTTAGTATCCAGTTACTTAGCACTCTCATCAGGAGAGTGCTAAGCTCGTCCCCAATTCAGAGGCAAGGAGGTTGTGCCGTGGCTAACCCGACGAAGGTGAAGGCCAAGAGCAAGACCAAGACCAAACTCGTCCCGCTGGGAGACCGCATCGTGATCAAACCGGTGGTGCAGGAGGAAGTCCTGGCGAGCGGCATCGTCATCCCGGACACTGCCAAGGAGAAGCCCCAGCAGGGCGAGGTGATGGCCGCGGGGCCCGGCCGCCTCGACGAGAACGGCAAGCGTGTCCCCATGGAGGTGAAGGTCGGCGACCGCATTCTCTACGCCAAGTACACCGGCCAGGAGGTCAAGATCGAGCAGGAGGAGTACATCGTCCTCTCCGAGAAGGACGTCCTGTGCAAGGTGCAGCTCTAGGGACGCGCCACGATAGCATCGCGCAGTCTGGGAGAAAGGATCCGTTAGTATGGCCAAGCAGCTAGTGTTCGATGAGGAGGCCCGGCGTGCCCTCAAGGACGGCGTGGACGCCCTCGCCGACGCCCTCAGGGTCACCCTGGGCCCCCGCGGCCGCAGGGTAATCCTCGATAAGAAGTTCGGTCCCCCCGCTGTGGTGGACGACGGCGTCTCCATCGCCAAGGAGATCGAGCTCAAGGACCCCTTCGAGAACATGGGAGCCCAGCTAGCCAAGGAGGTGGCCACCAAGACGAATGACGTCTGCGGCGACGGCACCACCACCGCCACCGTCCTGGCTCAGGCCATCGTTCGCGAGGGGCTCAAGAACGTAGCCGCCGGCGCCAACCCCATGGCCCTCAAGCGGGGCCTGGAGAAGAGCGTGGACGCCGTGGTGGAGGCCCTGCGCGAGCTGGCCCAGCCGGTGGCGGGCAAGGAGGAGATCAGCCAGGTGGCCTCCATCTCCGCCAACGACCCCGACATCGGCGAGACGATCGCCGAGGTCATGGAGAAGGTGGGCAAGGACGGCGTCATCACCGTGGAGGAGTCCAAGGGGCTCCACATGGAGACGGAGTTCGTGGAAGGAATGCAGATCGACCGCGGCTACGTCTCCCCCTACTTCGTCACCAACACCGAGCGCATGGAGGCGGAGCTGGAGGACCCCTACCTCCTCATCACCGACAAGAAGCTCTCCGCCGTTGCCGACATCCTGCCCGTCCTGGAAAGGGTCCTCCAGGTCACAAAGAACCTTGTCATCATCTGCGACGACTGCGATGGGGAGGCCCTGGCCACGCTGGTGGTGAACAAGCTGCGGGGCACGATCAACGCGCTCGTGGTGAAGGCCCCCGGCTTCGGCGACCGCCGCAAGGCGATGCTGGAGGACATCTCCATCCTTTCCGGCGGTAGCTTCATCACCGAGGAGATGGGCCGCAAGCTTGAGAACGCCCAGGTCGCCGACCTGGGACGGGCCCGCCGCGTCGTCGCCAGCAAGGAGGACACCACCATCATCGAGGGCCACGGCAGCGACGAGGCCATCCAGGCCCGCATCAAGCAGATCAAGGCCCAGATCGACGAGACGTCCTCAGATTTCGACCGCGAGAAGCTCCAGGAGCGCCTGGCCAAGCTGGCCGGCGGCGTGGCCATCCTCAAGGTGGGGGCGGCCACCGAGGTGGAGTTGAAGGAGAAGAAGCTGCGCGTTGAGGATGCCCTCTCCTCCACCCGTGCCGCCGTGGAGGAGGGCATCGTGCCCGGCGGCGGCGTGGCGCTTCTGCGCACCCTCCCCGCCCTGGCTCGCCTCCAGAAGGAACTCGAGGGGGATGAGAAAACCGGCATCGCCATCCTCCAGAAGGCCCTGGAGGAGCCCCTGCGCCTCATCGCCGAGAACGCGGGGCAGGAGGGCTCGGTGGTGGTCAACGCGGTGCTCAAGGCCAAGGAGAAGAACTACGGCTACGACGCCGCCGCCGATGAGTACGGCGACATGATAAAGCGGGGCATCGTCGACCCGGTGAAGGTGACCCGCAGCGCGCTGGAGAACGCGGCCAGCATCGCGGCCATGGTGCTGACCACCGAGGCGCTGGTCACGGACATCCCCGAGCCGCCGTCGGCGGCGCCCATGGGCCCACCTCCGATGGACTACTAGCAGGGCGGCGCCCTGCACCCAGAGCAAGAGCGGGGGCCCAGACGGGCCCCCGCTGCCGCGTCTTTGAAGAGAGGTCGCGCCGGTAGAAGGGCAGCGGGCCGGGGGCCGAGGGCGTTGTCTGATTGTCTCAGGAAACATTGCGTTTGGCGGGGCCCGGCGATTCTGAGGCGCGGACCACTTGTCTGATTGTCTCGCCCAGTTCGTTGGGGGCGTGGATGATGGCGCGGGCGAGGAGGCGGGCGCCTCGCTTGGTCATGCGGCGGCGGGGAGGCGGGAGTCGGACGGTCGAACCGTTGTCCAGGGCGCGCTGGTAGAGGAGCCAGGAGGCGAGGACCTGGACGGCGGTGGCGAGTTCTCGGCGTTGGGTGGCGCGGCGGGTGGCGAGGCGCTGGAGGTAGCGCCGGAAGACGGGGATTTGGGCCAACGCGAGGGCGAGGGCCTTCATCTGGTTAGAATCGACGCCGTGCTTGAGGGCGTTGAGGTTACCCCTGGGGGCACCAGCGCCGGGCCTTCGGCCACCTCTGGGCATGGGACACCTCCGGGAACGACAAACAGGCAAACAGGCGAACAGGCAAACAGGCAGACAGGCGGACGGGCAAACAGGCAAGCAGGCAAACAGGGTGGGCCGTTTGTGACGCCGACGCCGGGTCAGGCCGAAGGACGGGGGATCATGAGCGGCTGTCG
>CAZFGZ010000011.1:0-22652 GCA_964518585.1 uncultured Dehalococcoidia bacterium
CCCCGTTCCTTCAGCCGGTCGTGCGCCTCTAGGGCCGGCTGCACCATCGTGCCGGTGGCCACGATCGCCGCGTCGGAGCCTTCGCGCAGCGGAACCGCGCGCCCGACCGCGAACTCGTAGTCCGTCTCGTGGACCGGCACGTAGGCGCCCATGCGGATGTAGCAAGGGCCCGGCCGCTCTGCGGCGGCGCGGAGGGCGCGCTCGGTCTCGTGGAGGTCTGCGGGCACGAGGACGGTCATCCCGGGGATGGTCCGCATCAGAGCGAGGTCCTCGATGGCGTGGTGGGTGCTGCCCCACGGTCCGGCCGCCAGCCCTCCGAACACCGTCGCGATCTTCACGCCCTTCTCGTTGTAGCCGAGGTCCGTGCGCACCTGCTCGAAGCCGCGCATCGTGATGAAGGGCGCCATGGCGTAGACGAAGGGCAGCTTGCCCCGTGTCGCCAGTCCCGCCGCGACGCCGATCAGGTTCTGCTCGGTGATGCCGACATCTATTGCCCGCTCCGGGTACTTCTCCGCGAAGGGGCCGACGGGCCCCATGTCCTGGCTGACCACGAACAGGTTGGGGTTCGCCTCCCCGAGTTCGAGCATAAGGGCCGGGAAAGACTTCACCTCGTCGTACAGGCTCATGATGCCACCCCCAGCGCCCCCAGCGACTCAGCGGCCTCCTCCGGGGTCAGCCGCGTGAAGTGAGCGCGCGGGCTGTTCTCCAGGCAGGCCACGCCCTTGCCCTTCACCGTCTGCGCGATGATGACCGTCGGCCGACCCGGCTCTGGCGGCCGTTCCAGGGCCTCGACGACCTGCCGCATGTCGTGGCCGTCGATCTCGATGACCCTCCAGCGGAAGCTGCGCCACTTCTCGGCCAGGGGCTCCAGCGGGACGATGCTCTCGACCTCGCCCGACACCTGGAAGCGGTTGCGGTCGATGATGGCGACCAGGTTGTCCAGCGCGAACCGCGGCGCGGATAGGGCCGCCTCCCAGACCGATCCCTCCTGCATCTCCCCGTCGCCCATCATCACGAAGACGCGGTTGGGGGCGCCATCGACCCGGCAGGCGATGGCTATCCCCATCCCGACGGGAAGCCCGTGACCGAGCGACCCGGTGGCGACCTCCACTCCCGGCACGTGCAGCGTAGGGTGCGCGGCCAGGATGCTGCCCGCCTGCTCGAAGGTCTTGAGCGCCTCGGCCGGGAAGAAGCCGCGCTCGGCCAGGGCCGCGTAGAGAGCCAGCACCCCGTGGCCCTTGCTCAGGATGAAGTAGTCGCGGTCCCTGAGGCCGGGGTCGGCCGGATCGATCCTCATGATGTGGAAGTAGAGGGCCGTCACCAGGTCAGTGGCCGAGAGCGCACCGCCGATGTGGCAGAGGTGCTCCGCCGCCACCTCCGTCACGTGCCGGCGGATGGTGGCGGCCTGCTGCTCCAGCCGCTGGACCACCGAGTCCGAGATCATCGCTGCTCCTCCTCGCCGTCGTCAACGCCAGGGGACCCGTGCCGCTGCCCCTGCCACCTGTAGTCGATCGCGGAAGTGATGTCAAGGTGTTGTGCCCGTCCGGTACGTCGGCGAATTCACTTTGCGCCGGCACGCAGGCAGAGGAGAGCCTCTGAAGGCGTCTGCGGGCTGGAGGTTATGGATGTGGTGGCCGAACGTTATACAGGTGGAAGGTAGACCTGGCTCTGGCTGGGTCCCTCGCGAGTGACAGGATAGTGCCGTGTTGCGAATGGTTCTGACCGCTATCGTTGGCTTCGCAGCGGGGTGGGTCCTATCGAAGTCGGTTGGCACCGCTCCCGACAGGAACCAGCAGGAGTCCGCCGCGGCTGACTATCCGGCCGCGGCTCCCGCGCCCTCTCCGGCCGTTGAGCCAGAGGAGAGCCTGGAGCGGGCCGAATTCAAGCGGGCTCGAGCCGCTGTAGACCAGCGTGTCGAAACCGCTGTGGGCAAGCCGGGGCGCGGCCTCGGCTCCTGGAGACGCCCATAGCAGGAGCGAGGCGACCGCCTCGCTCCTTGATTTCCCCTCGGATCTCCGCGCGGACTATTCCGCCTCCTGCCCCAGCGACGTAGCGATGTGCAGGGGATCGCCCGGCTCGGCCAGGAGCTGGGCCCGGGCCTGCACGCGCAGCGGCAGCCCCCAGACGCCGATGAAGCCTACCGAGTGGCTCTGGTCGTAAACGTCCCCCTTGTCGTAGGTGGCCAGGCTGAAGTCGTACAGGCTCTTGGGGGAACGGGTGCCCACAGGGGTGGCCTGGCCCTTGTGGAGGCGGATGCGCACCGTGCCGGTCACGTGGCGCTGGGTGCTCCGCACGTAGGCGGCCAGGTCCTGGTGGTGAACGCTGAACCAGAGGCCGTCGTAGACGAGGTCGGCATATTCCTGGGCGATGATCGTCTTCATGCGGAGTTGAGCCCTGGAGAGCGTCATGTACTCCAGGGCCTGGTGGGCGCTCAGGAGGGTGACCGCAGCGGGCGCCTCGTAGATCTCGCGCGACTTGATCCCCACCAGCCGGTTCTCCAGGTGGTCGATGCGGCCGACCCCGTGCTCGCCGGCCCACTGGTTCATGGTCTGCACCAGCGTCACCGGGTCGACGTCCTTCCCGTCCAGGCTGACGGGTATCCCCCGCTGGAAGCCGATCTCGACATAACGAGGCTCAGCGGGGGCATCCTTCACCGACCGGGTCAACTGGTAGACATCCTCCGGCGGCTCGGTCCAGGGGTCCTCGAGCAGGCCAGCCTCGATGCTGCGGCCCCACATGTTGTCGTCGGTGCTGTAGGGGCTCTCCTTGGTTACCGGGATGGGCAGGTTGTAGCGCTGGGCGTAGCCGATCTCCTCCTCCCGGGTCATCCCCCAGTCGCGGGCGGGCGCCACGATGGTCAGGTCCGGCGCCAGCGCCTGCACGCTGACGTCGAAGCGCACCTGGTCGTTTCCCTTCCCGGTGGAGCCGTGGGCGACCGCGGTGGCCCCCTCTTCGCGAGCCGTGTCCACCAGCAGCTTGGCGATGAGGGGCCGGCCCAGGGCGGTGGCCAGGGGGTAATGGCCCTCGTAGACCGCGCCCGCGGCCAGGGCGGGGAAGGCGAAGTGACGGATGAAGGTGTCTTTGGCGTCCACCCAGTGGAAGCCCACGGCCCCCGCGGCGGAGGCGCGGCTCTGGACGTCTTCCCGCTCCCGCTCGATCCCCATGTCAACGGTGAGCGCGATGACCTCGTAGCCTCGCTCCTCCATCAGCCACTTCACGGCCACGGAGGTGTCAAGGCCGCCGGAATAGGCAAGGACGAGTTTCTCAGCCATGGTTCACTCTCCCGAATGAATGTGAGGCAGCCTCTTGGGCCGAGACCCTGGTGAGGGGCCGCGGCGCTGCCCTGCTACTTGGGTCCACTGGCGGACTCCGCCAGCATTTCTTCCACGATCTCCAGCGCCCGGTCTATCTCCTCCCGGCTGACCGTGAGGGGTGGGGCCAGGCGGAGGGCGTCGGACCGCACGTTGTTCGCGACGAGCCCCTTCTGAAGGCACGCCAGCATGACCTGCTCTGACATCTCCCGGTCGAACTGGATGGCCCAGAGGAGCCCCTTGCCCCGGACCTCGGTCACGAAGTCGAAGCGGTCCTCCAGGCAGCGCAGACGCTGGCCGAGGTAGGCGCCCTTCTCCGCCACCTGCGCGGGTATGTCGTGGTCGATGATGTACTTCACGACCTCATAGCCCACATGGGTGGCCAGGGGGTTGCCGCCGAAGGTGGAGCCGTGATCGCCGGGCGTGAACACGGCGCAAGACTCCCTGGCCAGGAGGGCGCCCAGGGGCACGCCCCCGGCGATGCCCTTGGCCAGAGTCATCACGTCGGGCTCGATGCCATAGAGCTGGTAGGCGAAGAGGGCCCCGCAGCGCCCGAGCCCGCTCTGGATCTCATCGAGGACGAGCAGGAGGTTCTGCTGGTCGCACCAGCGGCGCACCTGAGGCAGGTAGTCGTCGTCGGGCACGTTGACGCCGCCCTCGCCCTGGATGGGCTCCAGGAGGACGGCGCAGGTGTGCTCGCTGGTGGCCCGCTGGATGGCCTTCACGTCGTTGAAGGGCACGTGGACGAAGCCCGGGGGCAGGGGCGAGAAGGGGGCCTTGTAGCGCTCGGTGCCGCCGGCCGCCGCCGTGGTGAGGGTGCGGCCGTGGAAGCCGTCCAGGGCACAGATGATCTCGTGGGCGCCGTTGCGATGCTCGCGTCCCCACTTGCGGGCCAGCTTGATGGCCCCCTCGTTGGCCTCCGCACCGGAGTTGGAGAAGTACACCCGGTCGAGGCAGGAGTGCTCCACCAGTAGCTGCGCCAGCATGAGCTGGGGCACGGAGTAGACCGCGTTGGAGACGTGGATCAGGGTGTGGGCCTGGTCGATGAGCGCGTTGACCACGGTGGGGTGGCAGTGGCCCAGGCTGACCGTGGCGGGCCCGGTGAAGAAGTCCAGGTACTCCCTGCCCTGGTCATCCCAGAGGCGGGTGCCCTCGCCGCGCACGGGCACGACGGGCATGCGCTTGCCCGTAGTCATGAAGACCTTGGATTCGATGGCGCGCCAGTCGGTCATAGGTGATCTCGCTTGCGGACGGTCCGAGGATAGCATTCGCGAGGGGATAGGGAAAGGGTGACGGCGGATGGATCTAGCCGCCGGTCAGCTCCACCAGGCGCCGGAGGATCTCCTCGAGCTTCGCGACCTCCTCGCCGTAGCCCGCGAAGTCACCCTGGCGAAGCAGCTCCTGCGCCCGTTCGTAGGCCGCCTGGGCCTCCAGGGTGAGGGCAGCGATGTCGGTCGGCAGGGGCGAGGGCACGGCCTCGCCAGCCGCCGTCGCGGTGGCCTCGGGAGTGGACGTCGGGGTGAGTTCCGGGCTGGGCGTCAGAAAGGCCTCGGCGCCCTCCTCGCCTTCGGCTGCGGCGGCGGCTTCGGCCGCCGCGGGCAGGGTGGACTCGGCGCGTCCCAGCACCACGTCGATCGCCTGGCCCAGGGTGGGCTCCATGGCGATGCTGTTGCCGTTGGCCAGGACTACGCGCTTCAGTTCGGGAAGCTCGCTGGTGGTGGCCCTGAGGTAGATGGGCTCCACGTAGATGCTCCCCTCACCGATGGGGATCATCAGGAGGTTGCCCCGGATGACGTCGGAGCCGCCGCCCTTCCACAGGCTGAAGAGCTGGGAGATGCCGGGATTCTGGTCGATGCGCGACTCCACCTGGCTCGGCCCGAAGACCAGGCTCTCCGTGGGGAAGCGGAAGAGCAGGAGCTTGCCGTAGTTCTCGCCGTCGCAGCGCGCGGCCAGCCAGGAGATGGTGTTGTCGCGGTTGGATGGCGTGAAGGGGAGGATGAGCATGAACTCCTCGCGGTCCTCGCCGGGCAGCCGCATGATCACGTAGTAGGGCTCTATGGGCTGCTGGGCGTCGATGAATACCTCCTGGGGGATGTTCCAGACGTCCTCCTTGTTGTAGAAGACCTGGGTCTCGCGGATGTGGTAGGTGCGGTAGACATCGGCCTGGACCGTGAAGAGGTCCTCAGGGTAGCGCAGGTGGGCGCGGATGGAATCGGGCATCTCCTCGAAGGGTGTGAACAGGTCGGGGAAGATCTTGTCCCAGGTGCGGGCGATGGGGTCATCCGGGTCGACCAGGTAGAAGGTGGTGGTCCCGTCGTAGGTGTCGACGGTGACCTTGACGCTGTTGCGGATGTAGTTGAAGTCGCCGCTGGGCCTGGAGTAGGGGTAGCTGTCGGTAACGGTGTAGGCGTCCTGGATCCAGAGGAGGCGGCCGTCGACTGCCACCAGATAGGGGTCGCTGTCCAGGCGCAGGAAGGGGGCCACCTCTGAGATGCGCTGCTGGATGTTGCGGCGGTACAGCACGCGGCTCTCGTCGTTGAGGCTATCGCTGATGACGATGTTGAAGTCGTTGAACTCCCAGGCGTAGACCGTGCGGCGGAGGAAGGAGTTGAGGCGGACGCCTCCCTCGCCCTCGAACACCGTCTGCACGCTCGTATCGCCGGCGGGGTAGTCGAACTCCTTCTCCTCGGTGTTGACGATGACGTAGTGGTCGGGCATCTCGCCGTAGTAGATCTCGGGCTGGGCGATATCGATGATGCCCACAGGCGGGATGTCCTTGATCAGCAGGTCGGGCAGGCCCTCCTCCACCACCTCGCTGACCGGGCTCATGGCCAGTCCGTAGCCGTGGGTGAACTGGAGACGGCTGTTGACCCACGTCTGGGCCTCCTGGGGAAGGCGGCCCGAGTTGAGCTCGCGCGCCGAAAGCATCACCTGGCGCAGCCGCCCGTCGATGACGTAGCGGTCCACATCCACGTCCAGGAAGTCATAGAGGGGGCGGATGGTCTGGATCTGATCGAAGGTCTGGAGGAGAGGGCGATGGTCCCACAGGCGGATGTTCTCGATGGTGTCCGAGTTCGCGTCGATCTCCTGGGCGGTGACGAAGGCCTTGGCCGGGAAGGGCCTCTCATCTACTTCGTCAAGGCCATAGGCGCGCCGGGTCATGTCGATGTTGCGCTGGATGTAGGTGCGCTCCTTGACGAGCTCGTTGGGCTCCACTTCGAAGCGCTGCTGCATGGCCGGCCAGATGATCCCCAGCGCGATGGCCATCACTACCCACACCCCGGCGCCGGCGGCGGGGGCAACCACGCCCCAGCCGAAGAGACCGCGCGGGAAGAAGATGTTCACCAGGATGAGCAGAGCGACCATCGACCCGATGCCCATGAGAACGCGGATGGCCCAGAGCTGGGCGTTGAGGTCGGTGAAGCCGGCACCGAAGATCGCTCCTCGCGTGGAGTAGCTGAGGTCGAAGATGCCGAGCCAGTAGCGCCACACGAACAGTCCTATGACGGCCACGACGAGCAGGGAGAGATGGGCCCTGATGGGCGTGGTCACCTCTGCGGCAAACCCGCGCAGGGCGAAGCGCAAAGCGTAGAGAGCCGCGACGAAGATCGTGGTGACGATGACGGCGGCCGTGGCCCAACCCTGGATGAAGCGCAGCATCGGCAGCTTGAAGACGTAGAAGCTGATGTCCTTGTGGAAGGCGGGGTCCTCCGTACCGAAGGACTGGCTGTTCATGAAGCGCAGCACGCTGTCCCACTGGCCGGAGGCGGTGGAGCCGAAGATGACGGCCAGGAACAGCGCCGTGGCCACCAGCCCTACCAGCACAAGGCGTCGCACGGCCGCGTGGTCTGCGCCGCCGATGAGCCCTCCTTCGTCCGCTGCGGGGGCCAGGCGGCGCGCCAGGAAGACGTTGCCCAGGAAGAGGGCCAGGAACGCGCCGGCACCGCCGAAGAAGAGCCAGATGCGCGTCACGATAGTCTTGGAGAAGACCGATCTGTAGCCCAGGCTGTCGAACCACAGCCAGTCCGCGTAGATGCTCTTGAGGATGTCGAGAACCACGAAGAGGACGATCACCAGCACCAGGATGGCCAGCCAGCGGCCCAGCGACCTGGAGAGGCGGAGCCGGGGCCGCCCGATGCGAAAGACCGGTGGGGGCGGCCCCAGGTCCTCGCGGTCGTCGGCGCGGTAGCGCTCGTTGAAGAAGCTCATGGCTGTCCTAGGGTCCTACGACCGTGCCCGTCACCTCCCCCTGAAGGGCGGCGCGAAGGGCGTGCTCCCGCCGCCCATCGATGATAAGGGCGCGGGCACGCATGTCCACCACTCGTAGAGCTGCCTCAAGCTTGGGGATCATGCCTCCACCCGCTGCCCCCGAGGCGACCAGGTTCCTCGCCTCCTCCGCGCTGGCATTATAGATGGTGCGGCCGCGGGCGTCATGGACGCCGGGAACATCGGTCAGGAAGACCAGGTTAGAGGCGGCCAGCGCCCGGGCCACCTCGCCCGCAGCGGTATCGGCGTTGATGTTCAGGAGGCGAGGCTGCGACGTCTGCCCCTCCACCTCCAGACCGATGGGAGCCAGCACGGGCAGGAAGCCCGCGGCGAGGAGGCTTCGCAGCGCCTCGGCATCTACGCATACGATCTCTCCCACGTGGCCCAGCTCGGGGTCGTAGCGGCGGGCGCGAATGATGGCGCCGTCGGCGCCCGCCAGGCCCATGGCGCGCGCACCCAGCGCGTTCAGCCGGGCTACCAGCTCCTTGTTGACCACTCCCGCCAGCACCGCCACCACTACCTGCAGGGCCGCGTCGCCGGTGGCCCGCAGCCCCCGCACGAACCGGGACTCCACTCCGTGGATGGCCAGCCATTCGCTGACGGTCGCGCCGCCGCCGTGGACCACCACCGGCGCGCGTCCCTCCCTGTGGAGCGCCGCCAGGTCCTCCAGCGAGGTATCGTGCTTGCCGAGGGTGCTGCCGCCGATCTTGACGACGATGGGGTGAGACGCGCTCATGTCGTGTACTCGCTGTTGATGCGGACGTACTCCTGGGACAGGTCACAGCCCCAGGCGGTGGCGGCGCCCTGGCCCATCCCCAGGTCCAGGTGGATGCGCACCTCCGGATGGGAGAGGGCGGCGCTCAGCGCTGGCTCGTCAAAGGGTACCGGCTTTCCCTGGAAGACGCAGGTGTCCTGCAGGTGCAGCGTGATCCTGGTCTCCTCCAGCTCCGCCCCGCTACGACCGGCCGCCGTCAGCACCCGCCCCCAGTTGGGGTCGCCGCCGTAGAGGGCCGCCTTTAGAAGGGCGGAGCCGGCCACCGTGCGGGCGGCGCGGCGGGCGTCGGCCACGCTGGCGGCGCCTTCCACCAGCACCTCGATGAGCTTGGTAGCGCCCTCGCCGTCGCGGGCCAGCCTGCGGGCCAGGTCCGTGCAAACCTCCCGTACCGCCGCCTGGAACGCCGGGGCGGCTGGATGGCCGTGTTCGATGGAGTCGCCCCCGACGCTGCCGCCCGCCAGGATGACTGCCATGTCGTTGGTGCTGGTATCGCCGTCCACTGTCATCATGTTAAAGGAGGCGTCGACGGCCTCACGCAGCGTCTCCTGGAGGACGGCGCCCGCGACCGGCGCGTCGGTGGTGAGGAAGGCGAGCATCGTCGCCATCTCCGGGTGGATCATGCCCGAACCCTTGGCGCAGCCCCCCACAGTGTACTCCACATCTCCGTGGGCGAAACGCACCGCCACCTGCTTGGCTACCGTATCGGTGGTCATGATGGCGTGGGCGAAGGCATCGCCGCCGTCCTCTGTCGCCTGGATGCGGGGCAGCGCGGCCCTGATGCGCTCCATGGGCAGCGGCCAACCCGTCACCCCGGTGCTGGCGACGATGACGTCGGTGACAGGGATATCCAGGCCGTGCGCCGCCAGCTCCGCCATCTCCACGGCGTCGTGCATGCCCTGCTGGCCGGTCAGGCAGTTGGCGTTGCCGCTGTTGACGATGACGGCCTGGGCGCGGCCGTCGGCCAGGTGCCGCTGGGTCAGCAGGAGGGGGGCCGCCTTCACTCGATTGGTGGTATAGACGGCGGCCGCGGCGCAGGGAGCCAGGGCGCAGAGCAGGGCCAGGTCCGGCCGCTCGGTGGCGGAGGGCTTGATGCCCGCGCTGGTGGCGCCCGCCAGGAAGCCTGGGGCGCTGGTGACGCTGCCGTCGGCGAGGTGGGTGAAGCTTGGACTCATCGAGCTCAAGGATACACGGCAAGCTGCTGTAGGCCGGCCGTCTCCGAAAACCCCAGCATGATGTTCATGCACTGGATGGCCTGGCCCGCCGCGCCCTTCACTAGGTTGTCGACGCAGCTCACCGCGATCAGCCGGCCGGTGCGCTCGTCTACGGCGGGGTGGATCAGGCAGAAGTTGTTGCCCAGGGTGTGCTTGGTATTGGGCGGCGCCTCTACCACGGCGGTGAAGGGCTCGTCGCGGTAGAGGTCGCGGTAGAGGGTGCGGAGCGCCTTGCCGGCCTGCTCTCCGGCGGGCAGGGCGCCCTCCCGCAGCCGGGCATAGCAGGCGCTGAGGATGCCCCGCGTCATGGGGACGACATGAGGCAAGAAAGTCAGCGCAAGCGCGGGCGCGTCGCAGAGAAGGGAGAGCTCCTGGACGATCTCCGGCAGGTGGCGGTGGCCGTCCAAGGCGTACGCGCGCACGCCCTCGTTGACCTCGGCGTAGTGCGAGGCCAGGGCCGGCGCGCGTCCCGCCCCGGAGACGCCCGACTTGCTGTCCACGATGATGTCGGGCTCGATGATGCCGGCCTTCACCGCCGGGGCCAGGGCGAGGATGGCCGAGGTGGGGTAGCAGCCCGCCACCGCTATCAGCCGCGACTCCGCGATCTGCTGACGATGCAGCTCGGGCAGCCCATACGCGGCCTTGGCCAGGAGCTCGGGCGCCGGGTGTTCCACCTTGTACCAGCGGGTGTACTCATCGAGGCTATGCAGGCGGAAGTCGGCGCTCAGGTCGATGACCGGCAGGCCCCGCTGAATGTAGGGCAGGAGAGCCTTGGCGCTGACGCCGTGGGGGAGGGCCGCCAGCACCAGGTCAACGTCGTCCAGCTCCTCCTGGATGCGCACCTCGGTTGGCCGAAGGTTAGGGAACACCTCGCGGAGGGGCCTGCCCACCTCCTCGATGCTGGCGGCGGAGGCCAGCTCCACCTCGGGATGCTGGCACAGCAGACGCGCAAGCTCTGCCCCTACGTACCCGGTAGCGCCGATGATGCCTGCTCGAATCAAGGGACCGCTCCTAAGGTCATCGATGTCCCAGTATACAGAGGGCCGATCCGGGCGGGCAAGGACAGTGGGCGCCGGGACGCCGGCGCTAGCCTCCCGAGGCCGGCGGCACGGTCGGGGTGAAGAGGACCGCCGAGGGGCAGCCGTGTCGCAGCGCGCAGGCCGGACAGCGCGGCCGTTGCGCCAGGCAGGTGCGTCGGCCGTGCTCGATGAGGTTGATGTGGAAGGGATAGACCTCCTCCGGCTCGAGCATGTCCTCGAGCAGGTGGTGTGCCTGCTCCGCCGAGGCCTTCGGAGGCACCAGGCCCAGACGCTTGGCGACGCGGAGGACGTGGGTGTCTACGGGGAAGGCTGGCTTCCCCAGGGAGAACAGCAGCACGCAGGCGGCGGTCTTGGGCCCCACGCCGGGGAGGCTGCGCAGCCAGGCTCGCGCCTCCTCCATGGGCATGTCCTGGAGGAAGGAGAGGTCCAGGGCGCTCCGGCGGGCCCACACTTCCCGGAGCATGGCCTGGATGCGCGGCGCCTTGGAGGGCGCCAGGCCACCCGGCCGGATGGCCTCCTCCACGGCCCGAACGTCTGCCCCCATGACCGCCTGCCAGTCGGGGAAGGCCGAGAGCAGCCGGGCGAAGGCCCGTCCGGAGTTGACGTCGGAGGTGTTCTGCGAGAGGACCGTGAGGACCAGCTCGGCGAGGGGGTCACGATGAGGGCGCGGGGACGGCGTTCCGTACTCCGCGTTCAGCAGGTCGAGGATCTCCCGTGGTGTCAGCGGACCCATCTCAGTCGAGCGAACGCTAGCAGAGACGACCCTACGAGGCAACGCATGTATACTGAAATCGAGGGCAGCCGCTGTACGATCGGCCCGAAGGGAGGTGATGCCCGGTGACGCGAGAGCAGGTGCGCCTGACCAGCCTCGCTTCCTGCGCCGGCTGAGCGGGCAAGGCGGGCATCGCCACGCTGGCGCAGGTGCTGCGCCCCATCACCGAGCGCTTCCCCTCCGCGGACTTCCCGAACCTGCTCGTGGGCCTCGAGGGGGGGGATGACGCCGCCGTCTACAGGATCGCCGACGATCTGGCCATCGTCCAGACGGTGGACTTCTTCCCGCCGGTCGTCGATGACCCCTACGTCTTCGGTGCCGTCGGTGCCGCGAACGCCATGAGCGATGTCTACGCCATGGGCGGCGAGGTGCTCTTCGCCCTCAACATCGCGGGCTTCCCTGAGGACCAGCCGCCCGAGGTGCTGGCCGAGATCTTCCGGGGCGGCGCCGACAAGGTGGCCGAGGCGGGCGGGGTCATCGCCGGCGGCCACACCATGTACGACCAGGAGCCGAAGTATGGGCTCTGCGTGACCGGCGTCATCCATCCCGATGCGATCATCAGCAAGGTCGGGGCTCGCCCCGGCGACGCTCTCGTTCTGACCAAGGCCCTGGGTAGCGGCGTCATCCTGACGGGGGCCCGAGTGGACATGGTGGCGGAGGAGCACCTCCAGGCGGCCGTCGATACCATGCTCCAGCTCAACCGGCACCCCTCGCACCTGGCGCGCGAGGCCGGCGTCCGCGCCATGACCGACGTCACGGGCTATGCCCTTCTGGGTCACGCCGCCGAGATCGCCGAGCACAGCCAGGTGCGCCTGGTGTTCCAGGCGAGCCGCATCCCGCTCCTGCCCGGCGCCCTCGAGTACGCGAAGCAGGGGCTCGTCCCCGGTGGCACCAGCCGCAACCGCCACGACCTGGAGGATACGGTGAGCCTCGCTGAGGGCATCCCTTTCGAGCTGGACGACCTGCTCTTCGACGCCCAGACATCCGGCGGGCTGCTGATGGCCGTCCCGCCTGAGCGGGCCGAGCCGCTGACGGAGCAGCTTCGCGCGGATGGCTTCGGGGGCTGGCTGGTGGGCCGCGTCGAGGAAGGGGCGGGCGTAGCCGTAGAGGTCTGAGGGCTGAAGGAGCTCGGGGTGTGCCCACGCTGTGGTTGGCGGTCGTCATCGGAGCGGGGGTGGCCCTCATCGTCGTGGCTGTGCTGGGTCTGCTGGCGCGGCGATGGTGGAGGGCCAGCGAGCATTCCGAGTCACGCCTGCTGGTGGAGCGGGTCATCAGGCTGCCCCTGAAGATGAAGGGTCGCCTGGCATGGCGGCTCTTCCGCGAGCGGCGCATCCCCCTGCTGGCGCGGGTGATCATCCCGGTCGTGGTGCTCCACCTGGCCATGCCGCTGGACATCATCCCCGATTTCATCCCGGTCCTCGGCTACCTGGATGACCTCCTCATCGTGCTCGTGGGCGTCTGGGCGCTTCTACGGTTCACCCCGCGCGCGGTCGTCGAGGAGCACGTGGCGGCCCTGGAGCATGAGCGGGAAGCCACGGGCCCAGCGGCCCGCTGAGCGGGGCGGCCCGCACAGCAGCCCCTACATGGCCCGTAGCAGGCGGATCCGCTCCTGGATGGGAGGGTGGGTAGAGAACAGGTTGTTGAGGAAGCTTGAGTGCTCGTGCAGCGGGTTGTTGATGTAGAGATGGGCGGTGGCCTTGTTTGCCGCCTCTAGGGGGTCCGGGTCGGCCGCGATCTTCTCGAGGGCGCGGGCCAGCCCCTCCGGATAGCGGGTCAGGAGGGCAGCCGAGGCATCGGCCAGGTACTCCCGCTGGCGAGAGATGGAGAAGCGGATTAGCTGAGCGGCGATCGGCGTCAGGATGATCGCTACCAGGGCGACGCCGTAGATGATGAGCGCGGCGGAGCCGCCGCTGCGGCTGCGGTTGCCCCGCCGAGTGCCCGCCCCCCACAGGGTCAAGCGCAGCATGAAGTCAGCCGTCAGGGCCGCCAGCCCCACCAGCACCACCACGATGGTCATGATGCGGATGTCGTAGTTGCCGATGTGCGATAGCTCGTGGGCGATGACTCCCTCCAACTCCGGGTGATCCAGCTTCTGGAGGAGCCCTCGGGTGACGCAGACGACGGCGTGCTGGGGGTCCCGCCCGGTGGCGAAGGCGTTCGGCGAGCCGTCCTCGATGATGTAGATCTTGGGCATCGGCAGCCCCGCGCCGATGCACAGATTCTCCACCGTCCGGAACAGCTCCGGCTCTTCCTCCTTGGTGATCTCGTGGGCCTGGGAGATGGCCAGCGTGATGCGGGAGGAGCTGTAGTAGCCGACCAGGGCAAAGATGAGAAAGGGGATGATGAGGAGCGGAGCATAGGGATAGGGCATCCCCAGGACGATGCCGATGGCGATGGCGCAGCAGGCCACCAGGGCCACGAAGGCCGCCATCAGCAGGAACGTGTTCAGGCGGTTCCGAGCGATGCGGTCGTAGACGAGGACCGGTTGCTGGGCCACCCTAAGCCCCTCCTCGGTTCGCAGTCAGGCTGGCCCGGCCGCCGTCACGGGCGCTGGGTGAAGCTAACGTCGGGAACCTCCCGCGCTTCCTCCTCCGCCTCGAAGAACTCGAAGCGCTCGAAGTTGAACATGTTCGCGATCATGACGTTGGGGAAGACCTGGATGCGGCTGTTGAAGTCGGTGACGTTCCGGTTGTAGAACTGGCGGGCGTAGGCGATCTTCTCTTCGATGTCGGAGAGCTCCTTCTGGAGGGCCATGAAGTTCTCGCTGGCCCGGAGCTGCGGGTAGTTCTCGGCCACGGCGAAGAGGCTGCGCAGGGCCTGGCTGAGCTGATTGTTGGCTTCGGCGGCCTGGGCGGGCCCGCCGGCCTGTTCCAGCATGGACCGGGCCCGGGTCACGTTCTCGAACACCTCTCGCTCGTGGGCGGCGTATCCCCGCACTGTCTCCACGAGGTTCGGCACCAGATCGGCGCGCCTCTTGAGCTGCACGTCGATGCCGGACCAGGCCTCGCGCGTGCGCACGCGCGAGCGGACAAGGCCGTTGTAGATGCCCACGAGGAGGAGCCCGAGGAGAAGGACGATCCCTAAGATGACAACGAGCACGATGACAACGGCGAGCATGGTGACCTCCCTCTCGCTATCCGTGACCGGGGATGACGCCGAGCCATTCTAGCAGGTGCCCTCGAGGCGTCACAAGGCCGAAGCCAGGGGGCCGGTCCGAGCGGACCGGCCCCCGCTGCACGATAGCTTGCGTCTCCTAGCCGTAGTTCTCCCGCTCCCAGGCGGCCGCATAGCCCATACCGCTGCCCTGGCAGAGAGTGGTGAGGGCCCACTGGCCGCCGTTTCGCCGCAACTGGTAGCCGGACGTCATGACCAGCCGGGCGCCGGTCGCCCCCAGCGGGTGGCCGATGCCGATGGCGCCGCCCCAGGGGTTGATCTTTTCCTTGACCTTGTCGCTTACCTTCAGCTCGCGCATCCAGTAGGTCACGACGCAGGCGAAGGCCTCGTTGACCTCGATCACGTCGAAGTCTTCGAGGCTCATGCCGGTCCGCTTCAGCAGCTTCGCGGTGGCCCAGCGCGGCCCGACGCCCATGACGTCGGGATCGACCCCGATGGTCGCGGAGTGGCGGTAGGTCAGGAGGGGCTTCCAGCCTCTCTCCTTGGCGATCTCCTTTGTGGTTACGAGGCAGAAGGTGCCGCCGTCGTTGCGGGGGCACGAGTTGCCGGCGGTTACGAAGCCGTCCTCTTTCAGGATCGGGCGCAGCTCGCTCAAGCCCTCGACGGTGGTCCCGGGGCGGAACCCCTGGTCGTTCTCAATGGTCTCGCTGCTCCCGTCCTTGTACTTGATGATCACCGGCATGATCTCGTCCTTGAACATGCCGGCGTTCAGGGCCGCCACCCCCTTCTCCTGGCTCCAGCAGGCGAACTCATCCGCCTCCTGTCGGGTGACGTTGAACCGCTCATGCAGGTTCTCCGCGGTCCAGAGCATGTTCATTATGAGCGGGTTCTTGACGTTGAACCACCAAGGTATCAGCTCGGCGTCTTTCCAGTCCTCAGGGTAAGGTGTCTCAGACTTCGGGGGGAAGATGTTGGGCTGGGCGGGGCGCCCTCCGGCCATCTCCTCCGGCGTCACGACCCCGCTGCGGTCCATCGTCTCGATGCCGCCCGCCACGACGATGTCGGCCGACCCGCAGGCGACGGCCTGGCAGGCCTCGACGACCGTCTGCAGGGCGCTGGCGCACTGGGTGTTGACGTCGGTGCCCCAGATGCTCTCCGGGAGGCCCGCCTCGTACAGGTAGTGCCGCGCCTTGGTGATGGGGTTAGTGAGCAGCACTGAGCCCACGTGCACCTCATCGACGTCCTTGGGGTCCAGCTTGTTGCGTTCCAGAATGTGTTTGAGCAACGGCACCATCAGGTCGACGTGGGTGATTGCGCGGAACATGCCCCTTCTGCCCGCGCGGCCGAATGGTGTACGCGCTCCATCTGCGATTACTGCTTCTCTCATAGTCCCTTCCTTCCTAGGTGCGACTGCTTTCCGTCGCGTATCCGCCAGTTTGTTCCGCCATTCACAATAACTGACCGCCCAGGAAGGGTCAACGGCCGTTCGTCCCCATGAAAGGGGGGCCTGTCGCAGCTTTCGCCTGGGGGCCGCCAGGGCCCGGAATGCCCGAAGGCGTCCCCCTGGCGCGCTGGTGACTTACTCCCGGAACTCGGCGGCCAGGGGCCCGATCTCCAGCCCTTCGTAGCCCATCTGCTGCGCCAGCTCATCGGCGGTGTAGCGCTGGCCCAGGGCCCAGAGCTCCCGCAGGCGATGGCCTGCCCCAGGGTCCTCGAACCACTCGGGGCCCCATGCCTCTTCCAGGTGGCGGCGGAGCTGCGCCTCCAGGATCCAAGCTCGCAGGTAGCGGGCGCAGTAGAAGGCGTCGTCTAGATCGCAGAGGTAGTCGCCGGGGGCGTAGCGGACGCCCACAGAGGAGGTGAGGAGGTCCGCATAGCGCTTGGCGAATGAGCGGACGTCGTCGCCCGCGTGGAGGTCCAGCTCGTAGCGGAGCTTGGCCCCGTAGCGGCGCAGCATGTACAGCTTGTGGAAGCGGATGAGGGCCCGGTAATCCGCGCCGTCGGCCAGTTGCAGGTGGCGTCGGAGCCAGCCGGCGCTGTGGGTGAGGTGCTCCAGAAGGAAGGCGAAGGCCTCGGTGATCGAGTTGTCCCCCAGGCCGCGATGGGCGAAGGGAAGCGACGCGTCCACGTGGGCGAAGTGCTGCGCGTGGCCGGCCTCGTGGAAGAGGGCACGGTAGTCATCGTGGCCGCCGTGGGGGCTGATGACCAGGTAGACCTCCTGGGGGATGCGCACCGCCGAGCAGAAGGCTCGGGGCGACTTCCTGGGCCGCGCCTCGGTGTCCAGGTGGACGTTGTTCTGGGCCTTCGTGTCGATGCCCAGCCCCTCCAGCGTGGCGGTCAGCGCGGGCAACATGCCCTTCTGGGTGAAGTAGCGGTCCAGCTCCGGCGAGCGGAACAGGAACGAGAGGTCGCTCCGCTCGGCCAGGGCCGGCGCCACCTCAATGCTGGCCAGGTACGGCTCCAGCCGCCTGCGATAGGCCTTCTCCGTCTCCCAGAGGAAGCGTTCCATCAGGTCCCGCAGGCGCTCCAGGCCAAGGCCGCCCACTTCGTCGTAGAGGGCGGCGTAGCTCTCGTAGCCCAGGTCGCGGGCCTGAGCGTACAGGACGTCCCAGCGGCGCTCGCGCAGCGGGTTCTGCGCGGCGGTGGCCACCACCCGCCGACGGTCCAGGTCGTGGCGCCGGGCGGGGTTCGGCTCGTTCATTATCAGGGGCGGAAGGGAGCGGTAGGGCAGCTCTCGCTTCCGCCAGGTGACGGTGTCGGTGGTCTCCCGGTGGGTCAGCTCCTCGGTCAGTCCCTTGGCGGCTTGCTCCAGGTAGCCGTCCAGGGCGAATCGGCGCAGCGCGCCGTAGCGAGGGTCCGTCCGATCGGCCACTCTCAGGGCCTCCACGGTGCGGCGCTGGAAGAGGGAGGCGTGACGCTCGAAGATGGGGGTCAGGGTCAGCCGGTCCTTCTGGCCGGAGTAGTTCAGGTAGTGCTCGAGGCTGAGGGCCGAGGAGAAGGCCTCCGCCTCCCGATCCAGGCGGTCCAGCAGGGTGAAGCGCGCGGCAGCCCGACCGGTCATGACCCCCTCCGTGGCGGGCCCGGAGGCCCCAGAGCCACCACCTCGACCTGGGGCCGGCCGCGCTCGATGCGCAGGAGGGCGACGGTCGCCTCTTCTCTGAATCCGCGCGCGGCGGCCGTCCCGGGATTCACGTAGAGGACGCGGTCCCGGCGCTCGATGGCGGGCCGGTGCGTGTGGCCGAAGACCACCACATCCGTGTCGGGGCCGGGCCGGGCATCCTCCAGACGGTGCACCAAATGTATGCGGCACCCCTCCAGGCTCAGATCGAGGTGGGTGGGCAGGCTCGCGGTGTCGCGGCGGCTGTCCATGTTGCCCGGCACTGCGCTCACCGGCGCCAGGCGTCGCAGCCGCTCCAGCACGGTGGATGAGCCGACATCGCCGGCGTGGAGGACAGCCTCGACGCCCTCAAAGGCATCCAGAATGCGTGCGTCCACGTAGCCATGGGTGTCCGAGATGAGGCCGACGAGCATGGGCGCTTCGCTGGTGTCGATGCACGTCCTACCATACCCCATCAGGCTGTGGCGGGGAACCGCCACGGCCTCTGGGGGGCGGCGGCCCGCTGCTACGGCCGGTCCGCACGGTGGACGGATCGCTGGCACAGCCGGTGGCCGGGCATCGGTGCTGAGGAGGGCCGGGGGTTCGTTCGGCGGCTAGGCCGCCGTCGCGGGACTCTCCTGAGACCGGGCCGCGTTGCGGTGGTGTCTCAGATGGAGGACGGTGAACATGAGGGCCACGCCCAGCAGGATGGCCCCGAACTTGAAGGGGGCCAGCGGGCCGTAGACCTGGCTCACTGTCCCTCCCAGAGCCTGGCCCAGGGCGCCGCCCAGCCCCTGCACGGCGGTAAGGGCGCCCAACAGCACCCCCCGGCTGCCGATCTCGGTGGCATCCAGGGCCGCGGCACTCCAGGCGGGGATGCTGACAGCGTAGGCCAGCCCTGCCAGCACCGCGAGGTTGACCGCCAGGAAGGGGCTGCGGGTCTGGGTGAGGGCGAACAAGCTGAGGGCGGCTACAGCCAGGCCCACCATGAGGGGCGTCTGGCGGCCGAATCGGTCGACGAGATGGCCACACCGCACCGCCACCACCAGGGCCACGCTGGCCGGGAGAAACAGCATGAAGGCCATCTGGTGCAGATCGACCTTCAGCACGTCGCTGACGTAGGCCCCGATGGCCGGGGTGTGGACGGTCGTGCCCAGGCTCAGGAAGAGGGCGATGGCGCCCAGGATGAGTACGCCGGGCGTCCACAGGACGCGCAGGCCCTGCAGCCAGGGTCCGTCGCCGGGGGCCTTGCCCGCCGAGGGCTGGTGTACGCCGATCGCGATGCGGCGGCTTGCCAGGAGCAGGGCCAGGGCGTTGAAGGTCAGGCAGGAGGCGAAGGCTGCCTCGTACGAGATGTAGTCCACCAGGATCACCCCGACCACCGTCCCCGCGCCCAGCCCGAGGAGCTGGGCCAGGTTCAGGAAGTGCAGGGTGCGACCCCGCCGCGAGGGGTCGTGAGTGTCGGCCACGTGGGCCAGCAGGGCCGGCCACATGGTGGCCGCGCTGAGCCCGTAGAGGGCGGAGAAGGCCAGGAAGAGGTGGCCCTCCCGAAGCTGCATCATCAGGGTCAGGATGGGAATGGCAGTGCCAATGCCGACGGTGAGGGCGAGCCGGCGGCCGTATTTATCCGCCAGCCAGCCGGCCGGCGTCTGCCAGAGGAAGCGGGCCAGGCTGTAGACGGCCAGGGCATAGCCCGGGAAGGCCGGCGAAGCCCCCAGCTCCTCCGGCAGATACTGCTGCACCAGGGAGAGGAAGAAGACGCCCAGGGAGGCGTGCCAGAGAAGAACGGTGAGGGTGAGCTCCACCAGTTGGCGCTGGGGCAGCTTCAGCCCTTCGAGCCGGGTTCGCAGCATGCGGGCGGTCGCTCCAGGACGAGCATCCACCTCGGCAGGGGCGATTGACGCGCCGCCGTGCCGGGCGCTCCCGCTCGAATGGGTCGCAGGTCATCGAGCGTAGATGCGGGTCTACTGGAAAGATCGGTCCGAATTGCCGTCTTCGGTAGGTGCCGGAGAAGGGTGGCGAAACTACCTCACATACTTCTCGGTCGCGAGAGCCGCGACCCCCAGCACTCCTGCCCGTTCTCCCAGCTCCGCTTCCAGGATCTCCACGTCGCTGAAGGAATCAGGGAAGGCCTCCTCTTGCGCCGCGGCGCGGGCCGGCCCCAGGATCATGTCGCCCATGCCGACCAGGCCACCGCCGATGACGATGGCCTGGGGGTTGAACACGTTGATGATGTTCGCCAGCCCCAGGCCCAGGTAGCGTCCCGCCCGTTCGATGACGCCGCGGGCGTCGGCGTCGCCCTGCCCGGCGGCGAGGTGTACCGTCTCGGCGTCCAGGGGGTGGCCCTCCCTCACCAGCCGCGCGAGCACGGGGCTCTGCCCCTCGTCCACGAGGGCTCCGGCCTCGCGCGCGATGGCCGTGCCCGAGGCCAGGGCCTCCAGGTGGCCGCGGCGGCCGCACCCGCAGGGAGGCCCCTGGGCCTCGATGGTCATGTGGCCTACCTCACCGGCGCCGCCGGAGGCGCCCCTGTAGACGGAGCCGTCAATGATGAGTCCCCCGCCGATGCCTGTGCTGATGGTGATGTACACCATGTGCCGGTAGGGGCGGCCCGCCCCGAAGTGGAACTCGCCGTAGGCGGCGGCGTTGGCGTCGTTCTCCAGCAAGGCGGGGAGGCCCAGCGCCTCGCCCATTATTCGGGCCACCGGCACGTCATGCCAGCCGGGCAGGTTGGGCGGATGGGTCACTACCTGACGCTCGAGGTCACACGGGCCGGGCGCGCAGATCCCCACGCCGTGCAGGTCGCTTTCCCGCAGGCCCGCCTCGGCAGCGGCCCGGCGCACCGAGGCTACCATGCGCTCGATAACGGCGTCCGGCCCCCGGGCCGCCTCGGTGTGGCAGCGGTCGCTGCCCAGGATGCGGCCTCCCGGCGCGATCACGGCCGACAGGATCTTCGTGCCGCCCAGATCCACGCCGGCCACGCATGGCTCCTGATTGGCCGTCAAGACGCTGGCTCCTCCATCATCGTCGTGGCCTCGATGCGCTGCCTGCGCCTTCTCAGGCAGCCGGCGGCGTTGGCGGTCCCGGCTGCCCGCTCGGCGACGGACCGAAGTCATGCCGTGGGCGTGGGCACGCCTATTACCTTTACAGGATGAGAAGGGCTTCCGGCAATAGCGGGGAGGGGTTGCCCTCGCCGATGTGGGTGATCCGTCGGGCGGGCCGGCGCCCTGAGCTGCGACCAGGGGCCGAGGGAGTATCCCCCAGCCCCCGGAGTCGGAACGTTGTCAGAAGTCAGCAGCTACTGCGCCCACAGGTTGTGGAAGCGGTCGCCACGCAGCGCTGCCAGCGTGGCCCGCCGTTCGCGGGCGCGGAGGTCCTCGAGGGCGGCCCTGCACATGCCATCGGCGTCTGGATGGCAGGCGACGCGCTGGCGTATGGCCGGCCACAGCCCCGATTCCTCCAGCAAATCGATGCTGTGAGGCCAGACGAAGAACCCGAAGCGCTCCGGCGTCCCCAGGCTGGGGCGCTCCTTGCCCAGCCAGAAGAACCGCTCCTGAACCGAGGGGACCGGCTCCACTATCTGCAGCAGAGGCGTCTCCTGCTCGTTGTGGCGGCTATCGACCAGCAGACGCTCGGGGAAAAGGCGGAAGCCCACGGCGAGAACGTCGGCCTGGGCCACCACCTGCCGCATCTCACCCACGTCGACCAGGAGGCCGTTCTCCGTGTACATCTCTCCTCACGTCCTGACGCCCCTAGTACATGGGCGGCGGGGCCGCCGGTCCTGCCTCCTTCTTCTCGGGGATGTCCGTCACCAGGCAGTTCGTGGTCAGCACCATGCCGCCGATGCTGACAGCGTTCTCCAGGGCGGCCCGGGTCACCTTCAGGGGGTCTATGATCCCCTTCTTCTGCATGTCGCCGAAGTCGTCCAACTGGGCGTCATAGCCCTGGCCCTTCTTCAGCTTCTTGACCTCCTGAACGATCACCGAGCCGTCCTTGCCCGCGTTGAGGGCGATGCGACGCAGGGGCTCCTCCAGGGCGCGGCGCAGGATGTTGCGTCCGGTCCTCTCGTCCCCCTCCAGCTCCAGCTTGTCCAGAGCCGGCAGCGCGTTGAGGAAGGCGACCCCGCCGCCCGCCACGATGCCCTCCTCTACGGCGGCGCGCGTAGCCGAAACCGCGTCCTCTACGCGGTGCTTCTTCTCCTTCAGCTCCACCTCCGTGGCGGCCCCCACCTTGACAACCGCCACGCTGCCCGCCAGCTTGCCCAGCCGCTCCTGGAGCTTCTCCCGATCCCAATCGGAGGTGGTGGTCTCCAGGGCGTTCTTGATCTGAGTGATGCGGCCCTGGATGGCCTGGGAGGAGCCCTTGCCCTCCACGATGGTGGTCTCCTCCTTGGCCACGACGACCCGGCGGGCGCGGCCCAGGTCCTCGACGGCTGCCGCGTCGAGCTTGCGCCCCAGCTCCTCGCTGACGAGTTGGGCGGCGGTGATGGCGGCGATGTCGCCCAGGTTTTCCTTGCGCCGGTCCCCGAAGCCGGGCGCCTTCACCGCCACGACGTTGATGGTGCCGCGCAGCTTGTTGACGGCGAGGGTGGCCAGGGCCTCGCCGTCGCAGTCGTCACAGATTATCAGGAGGTTCTTGCTGACCTGAAGCAGCCGCTCGAGCAGGGGCAGGATGTCTGAGACGGCGGAGATCTTCTTGTCCGTGATAAGGATGTAGGGGTCCTCCAGCTCCGCCTCCATCTTCTCGGGGTTGGTGACGAAGTAAGGGCTGATGTAGCCGCGGTCGAAGGCCATGCCCTCGACGTACTCCACCTCTGTGGCGATCCCCTTGGACTCCTCCACGGTGATCACGCCGTCCTTGCCCACCTTCTCCATGACCTCGCCGATGAGGTCACCTATTGTCTCGTCGTTGTTGGCGGAGATAGCGGCCACCTGGGCCATCTGCTCCCGGGTGGTGACGGGGGTAGAGCCCTTCTTGAGCTGCCCGACGATGGCCTCGCAGGCCTTCTCGATGCCCCGCTTGACCGCCATGGGATTGGCGCCGGCGGCCACGTTCTTGAGCCCTTCATG
>CAZFGZ010000012.1:0-21985 GCA_964518585.1 uncultured Dehalococcoidia bacterium
GAATATCTTGAACAAGCTGGGCGTCGGTTCGCGGACGGAGGCTGTTCTATACGCGGTGAGAAAGGGCTGGTTCAGACTGGTGGAGGATGTCTAGGGGGCTCCCTCGTCATGGCTGGCCTGGCGGACAAGCACATGGCTGCACAGATAGCGGGTGGCGTCCGACGAGCCGTAGGCAACCCGCATTTCTGGCTTGTGGTGGTCATGTTTGCCCTCGCCGTGGCCTTCCACTATCCCCAGCAGCTACCCATCATCGGCGCACATGCTCCACGCTCGTTCTTCGGGCTCGAGCGCCATGCAATGGAGCGGGTCCTCTTCTTGCTCCCGGCGACCTATGCGGGCTTCGTCTTCGGCATTAACGCCGGGCTGGCCGCCCTCGGGGTCGCACTAGTGGCGATGCTGCCTCGCATCATTCTGATTTCCGACGCTCCGGCTGACGCTTCAGTTGAGACCGCTGGCGTCATCTTGGTGGGCCTCCTGGTGAACCTGTGGTTCGAAGGTCACCAGCGGGAGAAGCAACGCCGCGACAATCTGCTCTCGCAGTTGCGGGCGGCTCAGAACGGACTCCAAGCGGACCTCCAGACCATCCAGACCAGGGAGAGGCAGCTCGCTGCCGTCAACCTCGTGTCCAACATCGTCAGCCAGTCATTGGAGCTGAAAGACATCCTCAGCCGTGCTACCACCACGGTCAGGCAGGTCATGGACGCTGAGGTCTTCCTGGGTTTCATCGTAGAAGAATGCACGGGCGACCTCGTGCTTCAGGCCTACGAGGGAGTGTCTGAGGAGTTCGCCGCGAGCCTGGAGAGAATGAAGGTGGGCGAGGGCTTCAACGGCCGGGTGGCCGAGACCGGGGAGCCCATGGTCGTAACGGACGCCTCTCATGACCCCAGGCTGACGCGGCTCGCGGTGAGCCAGGAGAGGCTCCGGAGCCAGCTCATCGTCCCCGCGAAGTCCAAGGGCAAGGTGCTGGGTACGCTGTGCGTGGCGACGCGCCGCTCCAGGGAGTTCTTTCCAGAGCAAGTAGGCCTGCTCGGTGCCATCGGGAGCGTGATCGGCGTGGCCATCGAGAACGCTCGGCTCTATCAGCGCCAGCGGGAAACGACCGAGGCGCTGGCGGCGTCGGAGAAGGGGTACCGGGAGCTATTCGAGAACGCGCACGATTGCATCCTCGTCCAGGACCTGGAGGGGCATATCGTGATGACCAATGCCGCCGGCCTCAAGCTGTCAGGGTACACTCAAGAAGAACTGCTGGGCAGGCACGTCGGGGACTTCCTCACCCCAGAAGCCCTCGAACGAGCCAGGGAGGTTGGACGCAGACTCCTTCAGGGCGAGGTCATCGACCAGGCCTACGAACAGCAGTTCATCAAGAAGGACGGGGCACTCGCCCACGTCAAGCTGACCACCAGTCTTATCACCAGCAACGGCCGGCCCAAAGCCTTTCAACTCATCGCCAGGGATGTCACGGAGGAGAAGCGCCTTGAGGAGAACATGCGCTTCTACCTCGAGCAGGTCACCAGAGCTCAGGAGGAGGAGCGCAAGCGCATCGCCCGGGAGCTTCACGACGACACGGCCCAGGAACTGGTGGCGCTCTCCAGGGAGCTGGATAGCTTCGTCGCTACCTCCGGCAGGCTCTCAAGGCACCAGCTAGAGTACGTGGACGAGATGCAGGGGCAGGTTGACAAGATATTGGAGGGAGTGCGCCGCTTCAGCCAGGACCTGCGGCCCTCCGTGCTCGACGATCTGGGACTGCTGCCCGCGCTCGAATGGCTCACTTCGGACATGGAAGCCCACTTCGGCATCGACGTGGGCATGGCGGTGGTCGGATCGGAGCGACGCTTCTCACCTGAGGTGGAGTTGTTGCTCTTCCGCATCGCCCAGGAGGCGATGCGGAACGTGTGGAGGCACTCCCAAGCATCGAGGGCCTGGCTCACGATCGAGTTTGACGAGTCCAAGACCACCCTCACCATCAGCGACAACGGCAAAGGCTTCGAGGTGCCCCAGAGGGCCGGTGACCTGGCCAAGGTGGGGAAGCTGGGCCTGGCCGGCATGGAGGAGCGGGCCCGACTCATTGGTGGCACGCTAAGGCTGCAATCGAAGCCCGGCGAAGGAGCGATCGTGACTCTGGAGGCACCGATCTAGAGGGTCAAGCCCTCTAATGGCAGGACGTGACGCGGTATCTCGGCCCAGGCGGGTCCGAGAGAGCGGAGGGTGCCAATGTACGACCGGATCCTGGTTCCACTTGACGGCTCGCCACTTGCGGAAGAGGTGATTCCCTACGCGCTGTCGCTCGCTCGGTCAATGGGAGTGGAGCTGACGCTGCTCAGGGTCGCCGAGCACGAGGGCGAGGTGACGGCTGCCGAGGAGTACGTCGAGCCCTTGGCTCAACGCCTGAACGCGCAGGCGAAGGCGCTGCTGGCGCAGACGGACCCCGCGAGCACCATACTCGAGGAGCTGGAGCACCTTCCTCTCGCCCTCGCGGCCATGACGACGCATGGGCGCGGCGGGATGCTGGAGGCCATTCTAGGAAGCGTCGCACACCGAGTAGTGCGGGGAGCCGGACGGCCCGTTCTCATCTATCGCCCGCGCGCGGCCAAAGACACCGGAGGCATATACAGAAAGCAAGTGAAGATAGCCACCGTGATGGCGCCCCTGGACGGCTCCCACTTCTCCGAGAGCATGCTGCCGCACGCCGCGCAGATGGCAAAGGCGCTTGGGGCGAAGCTGACGCTGGTGCAGGTGCTCTCGACGGAACCGAGCGAACCGGCTGAGGTGCCTCCAGGCGATGTCCTCGAGTCCTCCTACATCCACGCGCGGGCGGACGAGACCGGGAGGGAGTACGGGCTGGAGGCGGACTGGGATGTCTTGCATGGGGATGCGGCGGACGCTATCTGCGAATACCTGGACAGCCGGGATGATGTGATGTTGGCCATGTCATCCCACGCACGAGCGGGACTAGGGGAGACCGTTTTCGGCAGCGTGACGCACGAGTGCGTGCGGCGGGCAGGGGTGCCGGTGCTCGTCTATCGCCCGGAGGAATAGAGGCGGCGCCCGGTTTGGGGCGCGCGAGCGCGGGCCCCGCCTTGCAGTCGTCACCCAGCGCGCCCGGCCGCAGCGGCTCACCGATAGCGCGCTCGCACTCAGCATCCGCTCCCGCAGAGATAGGCCTGGGTCTTATGACAGCCGACAGTCGTGTGAAGGAGTGCAGTGTCATGAAACGATTCGTGTTCTTCGCGGCGATTCTCTCGCTGGTGCTCGCGGGGTGCGCTGGGGAAAGCGAGGAGGCGGCAGAAGATGGGACGCCGTCCGGTCAGGTGCGAATCACCTTCTGGCACTCCGAGACCGCGTCGGCTGAGGAGAACCTGGTGAAGCTCGTGGACCGCTTCAACGCCTCTCAGGACGAGGTGAGGGTGGCGCCCTTTTTCCAGGGCAACGACGCCGACCTGGCGGTGAAACTCATCGCCAGCATGGGCGGCGCCGAAGTCCCGACGGTAGCCTACATGTCAGAGCCGTTCACGCAGCGCCTCATCGACAGCGGCGAGATCGTGCCCATCCAGGAGTACGTCGACGGCGATGACTACGACCTGTCGGACTTCGCGCCGGCGTCGCTCGCGTACTACACCGTTGATGAGACTCTCTACGCCATGCCCTGCGGCCTGGCCGTGCCGCTCCTGTTCTACAACAAGATTCCGCTACGTGAGGCGGGGCTGGACCCGGAGCAGCCGCCCGGAGACCTGGACGAAGCTCGTGCGATGTCAGAGGAACTGGTCCAGCGCGACTCGGCCGGCAACGTCACGCGCTCCGGCTTCGCCCTGGAGATCCACCCGTGGTACGTGGAAGTCGTGCTCGCGGGAGCGGGTGAGCTCTACGTGAACAACGACAACGGTCGCCAGGGCATCGCCACGGAGGTCGCCTTTGACAACGACGCTGGTCGCACGCTGTTCCGTTGGTGGCATGACATGGTGGACGAGGGCCTGGCCCTGAACGTCGGGCGGAGCCCGACCGGTGCCGACACCCTGCTGGCAGTCGCCGCCAAGAAGGCCGTGATGACCCTCAGCACGTCGGCCGCCTTGCGCTCCGTCGTCGACGTCATAGAAGGAGGGCTGGAGGGCATCGACCTGGGCGTCGCGCCCGTTCCCGGCATCCCCGGTGCCATCCCTGAGGGCTCGCCCGGCGTGTACTCGCGGTCTCTCTGGATCATGAGCGGGCGGCCGGAGGCGGAGCGCGAAGCCGCCTGGGAGTTCATCAAGTGGCTGGTGGAACCCGAGCAGCAGGCGGAATGGTTCGCCGGCAGCGGATACCTGCCCGTCCGCAACTCCGCCTATGACTACCCTGCTTCGCAGGATATCATCGCGCGCTACCCTGATTTCCAGCTTCCGGCGGACCTATTCGAGAAGACGGCGACGACCGCCGCTGCCCTGGGGCCGATCCTGGGGCCATTTGCGGAGGTGCGGGAAGCGGTGGCGACCGGGCTCGAGAGCATGCTGGCCGGGGGCGCCAGCCCGGACGAGGCAATAGAGGCCGCGGCTGAGGCGGGGAACGAGGCCATCAGCGAGTACAATCGCCGTCTGGGCCACTGAGGGGACGCTGTGACGCGGGCGCGCCCCTGGTGCGTCCTTCGCCGCCTATCCCGCCTCGAACTTATTGTGAGAAGGCGGCCGTTTGCTGGCGAACGAGGTCCACGAGGTTGCCAAGTGCGATGTTCACATCAACGAGGTGCAACCCCCATGTCGGCCCCAGCACCTGGCTCACCACCCACCTCTCGTCACCGGCAATATTCGTGGTGTCAACCTGCAGCCAGTTGGTGCCGCCGGAGCTTTCGCAGTGGGCCGTGTAGAGCCCGGGGTAGGCAAGCCACGCCGTGGGTGCGGAGGGTGATCCGAGCAAGTCGGTGCCAAACACCCCGGTGAGTGGGATGGCGGAGAAGTAGGGCTGTAGTGAGCCTGTCCCCCCTGACAGCGAAGCCGGGTTGACGCACAGCACCTCTAGGTTCTCATCGGTCTGCTCGGCCCCCCTCGGGCCGACTCCCACCCTGCCAAACCCGGTGTCGGGTGGCGGCGCCTCAAGGAAGCTCGAGTAGGCCACCACACAGCCTGTCTGATCGGCGGACCGACAGGCGGGGATGTTCTGGAAGTCACCACCGACATCCTGACCGGCGGCGACCGTCACGTTGCCGCCGATCAGCAGCGCCGACACAAGGTGGCCGAGCACGTCCGGGTTGGGGTCGATCTCTGACGCGATCAGTTGGGTCAACATACCCGTTCCCTGGGAGTGGCCGATGAGGACAACCCCCCGGCCGTCGTTGTAGTTGGCGAGATAGTCCTCCCACGCCGAGAGCACGTCGGAGTAGGCCAGGTCGCGGGCCGCCTCCCTGTTGTCACCCGGTTTGCCGATTGTCGACAGGGTGAACTGCCGGTACATCGGGGCGTACACCTTGCACACCTGCGAGAAGCGGGCCGCCTGCTGGATGGCGACTGTCGTCTGTGCCGGGTCGATCTCCAGGTTGGCGTTCTCAGTTTCCTGCTCGCTGACCGTCGGGTAGACGTAGAAGCAGTCGATCGGCGGGTCCTCCGCTGGGGCCGCTGCCTCGGTGGTGGTCGAGCCGTCGGCGGACACCACCGTGGTCGTGAGATCGCCCTCGCAGGGGTTGTCGGCCAGCCCGGGACGGCACAGCCAGACCGTGTCCGACGCCACGGGTGAGGGCTGCGCCGTTGCTGAGGGCTCCGCGGTCGTTGGTTCAGACGAGTCGCCGCCGCACGAGGTGCCGATCACGGTGATCAGACACAGGGTGACGGCGGCCAGTATCCCTCGCCTGACTCGTCGCCCGGCGCCTCCGCTGCCGGAACGAAAGGCCATCCGCCAGTGCCTGCGCAGTCCCACCATCATTGCACCGATTCTCCTTCCGCGAACACCTCCCGACCGCAACGGGCCGCCCTCGACGGTCTTGGCCGGGCACGATCGGGCGGTCGATTATCACGATAGCCGTATGCGTAGTCTGTGCACGGGGTAGTATGCGGACCGTGCCCGCATCGGTCAAGGTTAAGGGGCCCGTCCGCAATGACGGCGGACTGCGACGCGGGGGTCGGCATGGCTGGTTGGGATCGAGGCCTATCCGGGCACCGTCACTACGACACTGGTTCCTGCGCCCGGCTCTGATTTCACGGTCAGCGTCCCCCGAAGCAGCCGGGCTCGCTCCTGCATTCCCATTATTCCGAACTTGCCGGACGCGGCCAGGTCGCCCGCACCCGGCGGTAGCTCGATGCCCTTGCCGTTGTCGGCGACTATCATGATCATCCCGCCGCCCCGGAAGTCCACCGTTAGCTCAACCGCCGACGCATCGGAGTGCTTGCCGACGTTGTTCAGAGCCTCCTGGGCGATGCGGAACAATGCCAGCTCCGCCTCATCTGGCAGCCGATGCTGTTCACCCAGCACCCTGATGTTCCCGGAGATGCCCTGCCGCTCTTCGAGGTCCGTCACGAGCCATTTCAGCGCTGGCAGCAGCCCCAGATCATCGAGCACGGACGGGCGCAAGTCTCGGCTGAAGCGTCGTATGCCCTCCAATATCCCGTCGGTCTGCTCACGGAGCTCCTCAAGTCGCGTCGGTATCTCATCCGTCATCCGATTCCCGCTGGACGCGAGCGTGTCAACCAGCATGTCAAGACGACGCGAAAGCCCGGTGAGTGCCTGAGCGGTGTCATCATGGAGTTCACGGGCGATGCGCACCCGTTCGGCCTCTTGAGCCTTGAGAACCTGCGACAGGTAGAAGCGCAGGTTCTCCTGCATTCGCCGCTGCTCGGTCACGTCTCTGAGGATCGCCTGCACTCCTACGGGTTGCCGCCCTCGAATGATCAGGTTGGGCATGAGCTCCACGATCGCCTCCGTCCCGTCTCGCCTGGTCAACCTGAGCTCGAAGGGGCCCTCTATGGCCTCGCCCTCGATCTGCCTCCTGACCATCTCCCCTATAGTGTCTGGGCCTTGCGCCGGCAGGAACCTGCTGATATCCATGCCGGCCATCTCTGCGCGCGTATGGCCGGTGAGCTTCTCGCAGGCCGTGTTGGCCTCGATGATCTTGCCGTCCAGGTCATGAACGAAGATCGCCTCGGTTGCGTTCTCAAAAAGGCCTCGATAGCTCTCCTCCGATTGCCGAAGCTTCTGGCTGATGTCTCGCTCCTTCTCATAGAGGAGGGCGTTCTCTGCGGCGACCTGCCTGTGCCGCGCCTTCTCCTTGTTCTGCACGTCTATCAGCCAGCTTACGAAAACACCGATGAAGAGGAAGGCGATGACCTCGACCAGGGCCTCTCGGGCCTCATCTGATATCAGGAAGACGCGGGGCAGCAGGAGCGCAGCAATCACGAACGAGGCCAGGAGGCCCCCCGGCAGTCCGAATACAAAGGCGGCATAGGCCACGGGCAGAATGGAGAGTATTCGGTGCATGGAGCGTCGGGCGAAGTGGAGTTGAAGGGTGGACTCCACCGTCTCTAGCCCGGGGATGGAGTCCGCATAGTAGTAGATGGTTCCACAAACCATGATGGTCACTATGACCCAGAAATGCGGCTCCTTGAGAACCTCGAACCATCGCCTACCTGAAGAAGCCAATCTTTCAGTGCCCCTTCATCGCCTCAACCTTCGGCTCAGACCGTGTGAATGCCGCTAGGGTATCTGCTCCAGAGAGAGCCACCCTTCCTTCAAGGCGCGTAGTACAGCCTCGGTGCGCGAGCTGACCCCCAGCTTGTCGAAGATGTGGCTTAGATGCGACTGGACGGTGCGCACGCCGAGGGCGAGCTCGACCGCGATCTCCTTGTTGCTCATGCCTTTGCCCGCCAGCTTGAGCACCTCAAGCTCTCGCTCGCTAAGACACTCAGCCGCTCCTTCGGGGCGCTGGCCATGACTGAGGGACGAGAACCACTGCACCACCTTGCGGGCCACGCGCGGATCAAGCACTACCTCCCCGGCGCACACCTCGCGGATGGCGTCAACCAGTTGATGGCCCCGCACGTTCTTCAGCAGGTAGCCGTCGGCGCCGGCTTCCAGGACGGCGTAGATGTACTCGTCGTCGTCATAGGCGCTGAGCACCAATACCGCCGTACCCGGGTGATTCTTCTTGATCTGTTTGGCGGCCTCGATGCCGTTGAGGTTCGGCATGGCGATGTCGACCACGGCCACCCGGGGCTTCAACTGGCTGACCAGCCTGACGGCTTCCTCGCCGTCAGCGGCCTCCCCAACCACCTCGAAGTCCTCTTCCCGCTCCAGACGTTCGCGTGTCCCTTCGCGAACAAGCGCATGGTCGTCAGCGATAAGAATGCTGATCTTGCCCATGTTCTCGCCTTCCTGCGCCGGCCGTGGCAGACACCCCCGCCATAGCGGCGCCGATCCAGTGACCTTCCGCTGTCAATCTTATCACAGGCGGCGCCCCCGCTTGCCGCTGTCCCCGACAACAACTCGCAGCCTTGTCCGCTCAGCCTGGCCGCGCCCTGCCCTCGGCCGGTGGTCGGTGCGCCAGGGCCCGGTCCGTCCGCAGACGAAGGAGAAGGTGCGCAGAACCGCTGGTTCCCTTGCGCAAAGCTGCGACGTGTGTAAGGAGGGGGCCATTCTGCCAGGTCATGGGTCCGCCGATCGTACGGCCAGGGGTCGCTCTTTGTGCGTCAAATGCCTAGCGAGGACAGCTTCCTCAGCGGACGACACGATCCAGGCCTGGGTAGTAAATTCTGAGTGGAAGACAGGAAAGCCCGGAATTGTGGGAATTCCGGCTGAAGCTGAGAAGGAATGGGGGCGACCGAGATGACGACGGCAACATTCGAAACAGCGGTTCGGACCAGAGTGGAGAAGGCAGTGGAGGGCGGCGTTCCGCCTGTGCATCCACTGCGAAGGATGAGGGCGGTAGGCTACGTGCGACAGGGCTTCGATGAGGTGGAGAAGAAGCGGACCAGCCCGGAAGGCCAGAAGGCACGGATAGCCGGGTGTGCCGACGCCTACGAATGGCACCTTGTGAAGACTCACGAGGACATCGGCTGGTCGGGAGAGGACCTGGACAGGCCGGGCTTCCTTGCGCTGCTCTCCAGCCTCGACTTCGAAGTCCTGGTACTGGACAGAACCGACCGCCTGACCTGCAAGAAGAAGGACCTCAACTTCCTGCTGGCCTTCTTCGAGGAGCACGGCATCACCTGTGTGCCCGCTACGTGGTCGTGGGAGCCGCTGGCTCAGTACATGAGGTGGTGGTACCGGCTGCGGGGCAACCCTGTGTATGCCATGCTCGACTCTTCGCCTGTGAAGAGCGAGTCGAGCCCGGCCCAGGGCCATTCCTCGGCCGCGCCGTGAAGCGTGGGCTGAGATCGGCTGCCCTCTCGGAGAGAACAGCCAAAGGCCGGTAAGCTAGTCTGACTTCAAACAGGGGAGCGCCAGCAATGGCTTCGAGGGAAATCTTCTGGAACGTCCAGCTCGGGGAGATTGTCTACCTCCTAGGGTTCGCGCTGATAGCCGTCGTCTGCTACGCACTGTACCGACGTTTTCGCCTCTGGCGGCTCGGCAGCAAGGACGACAGACTCAGCAACCTACCGAATAGAGTATGGGGCCTGGTCGTAAAGACCGCGGCTGACGGACTCTGGCACAGGCGCATTGTGCGCGCTCGCTACGCAGGGTTCATGCACATGCTCCTCTTCGGTGGGTTTGCGCTGCTTCTCGTCGGACCACTCCTGGACTTTGTCAGCGAACACTTCTACCACTTCATGAAGGGGAACTTCTATCTAGGTGTCTCTCTCCTTCTGGACGTGGGCGGGCTGCTCGTTCTGGCCGGGATTGGCATGGCCGCCTACCGGAGGTATGTCACCAGACCGGCCAAGATAGACAACCTGCTGGACGATGCCCTCACGCTGACACTGCTCTCGCTGATCATAGTCACCGGCTTCACGGTAGAGGGATTCCGAATCGCCGCCACCGAACTGGACACCCACTCTGACTGGGCGGCATGGTCGCCTGTCGGATTCGTCTTCGCCAACGTGTTCAGCGGCCTCGGACAAGACGCCAACCTGGCCCTGCACAGGGGCCTGTGGTGGGGTCACATGCTGATATCCCTTGGGACCATCGGCTACGTCTTTCTCAGCTTCTCAAGACTGGCCCACGTCATTGTCTCCCCGCTCAACATGTTCCTGAGGTCTGTGGACGGCAAAGGAGTCCTTACACCTATAGAGATCACCGAGGAGACCACTGAGACCCTCGGCGCAGCAAGAATCCAAGACCTGACCTGGAAGGATCTTCTGGACCTCGACGCCTGTACCCGCTGCGGAAGATGCCAGGAGGTTTGCCCGGCCTATCTCAGCGGGAAGTCGCTTTCGCCCAAGAAGCTGATCCAGGAGCTAAAGGGTCACCTGGTCGAGGAGGGGCGAACTCTACTCCGGGGCAAGAACGGCGCGCAGGAGGACCCAGACGCCTCTCGGGCCATGATTGGCGACGTCGTGACCGAGGACGAGCTGTGGGCATGCACCACCTGCGGTGCCTGCGAGGAGGCGTGCCCCGTCTTCATAAGCCCCATCGGCAAGATCATCGCCATGCGTCGCAACCTGGTGCTGGAGCAGGGCAAGATGTCCGACAGCGCCATGTCCAGCCTGAGATCGGTTCAGGACAGGGGGCACCCCTGGAAGGGAGCCGCGGCTTCGAGAACGGATTGGGCCTCCGGCCTGAATGTGAAGCCTCTCTCCGAGAACGGCGCTGTCAGTCTCCTGTTCTGGGTAGGATGCACGGAAGCCGTCGACGAGCGGAGCATGAGGGCAAGCGTTGCCCTGGGGAAGATCCTGGCGGCGGCGGGCGTGGAGATAGGCTTCCTGGGCCACGAGGAATCGTGTTGCGGCCACTTCGCACGCCGTCTCGGCGATGAGTACCTGTTCCAGTGCCAGGCGAAGCAGAACATCGAGGTCCTGACCCGCTATAATGTGAAAAAGATCGTTACCGGTTGTCCTCACTGCTACCATACCCTCAAGTACGAATACCCCCAGTTCGGGGGAGAGTTCGAGGTGGTTCACCACACGGAGCTGCTTCTTGAGCTGGTCAACGAAGGCAAGCTGAAGCTCAACAGGGAGCTCAAGAGGAAAGTAGCCTATCAGGACCCGTGCTACCTCGGTCGATACCATGACATCTACGTGGTCCCGAGGAAGCTGCTCGCAGCCATCCCGGGTGTGGAGATAGTGGAAATGTCCCGTTGCCGCTCGCAGAGCCTGTGCTGCGGTGCGGGCGGGGGCCGCATGTGGATGGAGGAAGAGCCTAGCCAGAGGGTGAACCGCTTGCGCATCGGGGACGCGCTGGCGGTCGGCGCCGACACGGTCGTGACGGCATGCCCCTTCTGCCTCCAGATGCTAGAGGATGCGGTGAATTCGCTGGGAATGGAGGAGCCGCCGGAAGTCATTGACCTCGTGGAGCTGCTGGAGAGGGCGGTGGCGCAGCCCGCGATCCTGGAGGAGCCACCTCCCGGCTTGGAGGCTGGCGCTGTCATCGACGATCGGTCTTTGACCGCGGTGGCCAGCCGCTAGGAAGGTCAAGAAAGAGCAAGGCTCGACAACCTGGGGGTTGACGATGACGACGATGACGGGACAGAAGAGTTGGACTTCGAGCAGATACGCGCCGGAGGATGCGCAGGATCGCCTGCAGCTTCTGCGGAAGATCTGGGGCGACGGCGAGCCTGCGGACTCGGCCTATCAGGACTGGTTGTGCCACGGGACCCCTGCGGGCCCGGCTATTGCCGCTGTCGCGCGGGAGGTTGAAACGGCCCAGCTCATCGGCGAGGCGGCAACGATCCCCGTCCGCGTGACCCTCTCGGGCAAGCCGCGCACCGCCGGCCTTTGTCTCGCCCCGCAGACGGACCCCGCCTACCAGGACCGCGACATTGCCGCCAGCCTGTTGAGGGATGCCTGCGCCTTTTCGGGGGAGGAAGGCGTCGCCTTCTCATACAGCTTCCCCGACGCGCTTTCGCACTGGGCATTCGTGCACAGAGCCGAGTTCAAAGACATCGGCGCGGTCCCTCTCCTCATCAGGCCGCTGAACGTGGAGCGCCTTGCTTTGAGGACAACGCAGAGCCCCGTCGAGGGCAAGGCAACCTCTTTCGCCAGGAGGGTCTGGGGGACTTCTCAGACCGCTCCACCACGGGAGGCCCCGTCGGGTCTCGAGATAGCGGAGGTCGCCTCCTTTGACGACTCCTTTGGCGCCTTCTGGTACAAGATCCGGCACCGGTTTCCCGTCATGGTGGTCAGGGATCCCGCCTACCTCAACTGGCGGTTCGTGGACGTTCCCACGAGGGAGTACACGATCTTCGCTGCCAGGTCGGAGGGGCAGATACGGGGCTTCACCGTCCTTCGTGTTGCCCCGCTGGGCCGCTTTGCCGTCGGCCTCATCGCGGACCTGGTGGTCGACGTCAGCGCGGAGGGTCGCGCGGCGGGCCGCCTCCTGATCGACCTCGCGTACTCGCATTTCGAAGGCCTGGACCTGGACCTGGTTGCCAGCCTGGCTCTGCGCCACACGGACGAGTTCCGACTCCTCCGCTCCAGGGGCTTCCGGGTATGTCCGAAATTCCTGCAGCCTCACCCATTCCGCCTCGTTGTCCGCTGCCACGACGAGGAGGCCAGCCGCGTGGCCTATCAGCCACGGAACTGGTTCGTGACGATGGCTGACTACGAGGCGATATAGGCCGGGTGCCCTTCACGCTTCCGTCTCGGAGGTGCCTCGCCTGCCCGACGCCCTGACGAACTCCGCCGGTGTGACGAACTCGGTCTCCGCATACCCCCGTTGCCGCAGCAGCTCGCGGTCCGTCGTCACCAGGTAGGCCGCGCCTCCGGCCACCGCCGCTTCCACAAGCCGCAGGTCACCCTCGTCCTTCAGCGGTATGTCGGAGATGTGCTGCGGCCGCACCATCACCGTCCGCTCCCGCAGCTCACTGAGCAGGCCCTTCACTTGCTGGTCCGTCGCGAGGCGCGAGAGCCACCCCGCATCGAGCACGAGTTCTGCCTCCCGGAGCGTTGCCTTCGAGGAGACCACCTCGAACTGTCCCTGGCGCCAGGCTCTCAGTACCCGCGCTCCGTTGCTCCTCGGCGCCGTCAGCGCGGCGATGAGCACGTTCGTGTCAATCGCGATTCTCATTGGCAAGGCCCCGCTCGCCAAGGTTAGCACAGATCCACGTTATGCTCAGCGTATCAGAGCCTACCCGCCGCCCTGAGGCCGGCCGAGACACGTCACTGGGTGGGCAGCTCCACCGTAACGCTGGTACCGCTGCCGGGCTCGCTCTCGACCCGTATCGAGCCTCCGTGGCCCTCCGCGATCCACCTGGCGATCGATAGACCCAGGCCGGCCCCTCCCTCGGCCCGCGAGCGCGCCTTGTCCGCCCGGTAGAAGCGGTCGAAGACATAGGGGAGCGCCTCCGGCGGGATGCCGCTGCCCGAGTCCGTCACCCGCACCACGGCCTTGCCGCCGTCCGCCTCCAGCGTCAGCCCCACTGTTCCCGGCGCCTCCGTGAACTTGATGGCGTTGTCCAGCACGATGAGCAGCAGCTCCCTCAGCCGCACCTCATCCCCTCTCACCCGGATCGGTCCGTCCACCCGGACATCGAGCTGAAGCCCCTTCTTGTCCGAGAGCACCCGCACCTGTTTCCCCACTTCTTCCACCAAGTCGTGGAGGGCAACCCCCGCGAAGGCGAAGGGCGTCCCCCCGGCGTCGGCCCTTGCCAGGGTCAGCATCTGGCCGACCAGCGTGCCGAGGCCGTCGGTCTCCCGAACGATGTCGTCAACGGCGGGCATGTTCGACCCAACGGCCTCCTCCGGATGGCGCTGCAGCAGCTCAGCGTTGGCCCGGATCAGCGATAGGGGCGTGCGCAGCTCGTGGGAGGCGTCGGCGACGAACGCCCGCTGGCGGTCCATCGCATCGCTTATGGGCCGGAGCGTTCGGCCGGCGAGGAAGAAGCCGCCGACCAGGGCGCGGCCGACCCCGACCGCGCCGCCGCCGCCGAGGATGAATATCAGGCGGCGCAGCGCCTCCCTCTCGGGCTCTATGCTCCTGCCCACCTCCAGTACCAGCCTCGTCCCCTGGGGGCCCTCCAGGGGCACCACGTACACCCGCAGGTTCTCGCCGGTGGACGAGTCCGTGTTCTCGAAAGTGGGACCACCGTCGAGCGCCTCCTCAATGGTCCCCTGATCTGCGAGCCCGTCGGGGTCGACGTTGGGGGTTGCCGCCAGCAGCTCGCCGTCGCTGTCCGTCAGGGCGTAGAAGTAGCCCCCCGCGGTGAAGACGGGCCCCACAACGATATCCCGCAGGACCTGCTGGCGTGGACCCATCTGTGGGAGCCTCGGCATCAGCAGGCCCATCTCGGTCGTGGCGCGTGAGCGCAGGCTATCGTCGACGGCGTCAAAGAGGACAGCGCGGGCGCTGAAGAAGACGGCGACGCCGATCACACCCAGGATCAGGGCCAAAACAGCCAGGAACCAGAGCGTCAGGCGCCAGCGCGCCGCGGCGAACACGTCAGTCCCCCAGCGCGTAGCCGACTCCGCGGACGGTGCGAATCAGCTTGCGGTCGTGGCCGCGGTCCACCTTGCGACGAAGATAGGTGACGTACACATCCACGAGGTTGGAGTCAGGAGAGTAGTCGTACCCCCAGACGTGGTCCAGGATCTGGGTGCGGCTCACCACGCGGCCTTCGTTGCGCATCAGGAACTCCAGGAGAGCGAACTCCTTGGGGCTCAACTCTATGATCTTCCCGGCGCGTTCGGCGCGGCGGCGTCGCAGGTCCAGCTCCAGGTCTCCCGTCTGGAGATGGTCGCCCTCGCGAGCCTGGACGCGCCGTCGGCTCAGGGCGCGCAGACGGGCCAGGAGCTCCTGAAAGGCGAACGGCTTGGGCAGGTAATCATCGGCGCCGGCGTCAAGCCCGCGCACGCGGGCTTCGACGGCGTCCAGAGCGGTGAGAAGGAGGACGGGCGTGTCGACGCGGCTGGCGCGCAGAGTGCGGCAGACCTCGACCCCGTCGATGCCCGGCAGCAGGATGTCCAGGACGATGACATCGTGAGAGCCCTCCATCGCCATCGCCAAACCGTCCTCGCCATCGTAGGCGACATCGACGGTGTGGCCCTCCTCCTCCAGGACCTTCCGCATGACCTGGACCAGCCGCCGTTCGTCTTCCACCAGCAGGATGTACAAGGTCCCGCCTATCCTTCCTGTTGCCTCATGGTACAGGCCTAATATTAAGATAATATTAGAGGCTCCGCCACCTTAAGGAACTCTAGTCCTTCTCCAATGTCGGCTTAAGGACACCCGGCTAGCCTGGATTCAGCAGTCGGTCGAGAAGCCACAAGAAAGAGGAGGTGCAGAGATGAAGAGACTGCTGACGATAGCCGCCGTGGTGGTGGTCCTGGGGGTGGGGGCAGTGCTGGTCGGTGGGGCGGTCACCTCGGCTCAGGAAGGCGATGGGCCTATCGGTACGTTCCTGGAGAGGCTGGCCGGCAAGCTCGGGATAGGCCAGGATGAACTGAAGACGGCCATCCAGGAGACGCAGACCGAGATGATAGACGAGCAGGTGGCCGATGGCACGCTCACCGCTGAGCAGGGCGAACGCCTGAAGGAGCGCATCGGGGAGAAGGGCTTCCTCGGCCCGCTCGACCGGTTTGGCATCCGCGTCCACGTCCGCGGTGAGATGGGAGGACTCACGGTGGAGGCGGCAGCGACGGTGCTGGGCATGGAACCGGATGAGCTTCTGGCGGAACTGAGAGACGGCACGACGATGGCCGAGGTCGCCGAAGGCCAGGGCATGGCAGTGGACAAGTTCACGTCTGCTCTTCTCGATCAGGTGCGCCAAGACCTGGATGCGCAGGTGGCCGATGGCACGCTCACTGAGGACCAGGCCAACAATGCCTTCCAGCGCATCGAGGAGAACATCGACAGCATCGTGAACGCGGAGGCGGGGCCCTGCGGGCCCGGCGGCCGCTGGGGCGGCCCGGGCGGCTTCGGCGGGGGCTGGTTTGGCCCACCTTCGGACGAGGCGCCCTCTGATTCGTCTTCAGAGGAGACGCCCCAGAGCACAGCGACGTCAGGCGTCACAGCCTAATAGCGACTGCGACTGCGCGCGTCGCATCGGAAGGAGGCCGGGCACACAGCTCGGCCTCCTCTTCTTCCTCCGCATGGGGCGCGACGCTGTCTCTTCCATATTAAGGAACCCTAATCTTCCTCCAACGTCCCTTTAACGACAACAACCTAACCTGGGTTCAGCCTTCGCAACATTGGAACGCGAGGCGGGCAGGGAGAACCGCTCCACCTTCATCCCCGCCGGAGAGGCACCCGGTGGCACGCCACGATTCTGAACGCTCTGCCTGACGACAGGCAGGCCCAAGGCAAAAGGAGATACAGCTATGCAGTTCCGAAGCACGTTCATGGCCATCCTCGCCAGCGTTCTGGTGAGCGCTCTTGTCGCCATTGCCGTGGTGAATGTCTGGCCCGGCGACAACGAGTCGTCCCCGGCCGCCAGCTCCACCACTGACACGAGTTCGTCCACACCGGTGGTGGCTTCCGGCGACCAGGCATCTCTGAATTCCGCCTGTCTGCCCGCCAACGAGGTCTATCAGCGGCTGCGCCCGTCGCTGGTGGAGATCACCTCCACCGCCAGCGGCAGGTTCGGGCAATCGGAAGGGATGGGCAGCGGCATCATCGTCGATGAGCAGGGCTTCATCCTGACCAACTACCACGTGGTCTCCGCTGCTGACAACCTGGAGGTGACCCTGGCTGACGGCTCGACAGCCTCGGCAACCCTGGTAGGCCACGACCCAGGCAACGACCTGGCGGTAATCCGCATCGACCCGCCGGCCGGCGGCCTCACCGCCGCCCCACTGGGCGATGCCGACGAGCTGCAGGTGGGCGATCCCGTCTTCGCCATCGGCAATCCTTTCGGCCTGGAGGCAACCTTCACCGAGGGCATCGTCAGCGCCCTGGACCGCACCTACTCGACCGGCTCCGGCACCCGTCCCCTGCGCAACATGATCCAGACGGACGCTGCGGTGAACCCCGGCAACTCGGGTGGGCCGCTCGTCAACTGCTATGGGCAGGTGGTCGGCATCAACACGCTGCTGGAGAACCCCACCGGCCAGTCAGTGAACGTGGGCATCGCCTTCGCCGTCTCCGCCAGTACCGCCGAGCGCTACCTGGCCGACATGCTGGCGGGCGAGACCATCAGCCACCCCTGGCTGGGCATCGCCGGCCGCGAGCTCACGCCGGCACTGTCCGAGGACCTTGACCTGTCGGTGACCGAGGGCGTGTACGTGGTCACCGTAGCCCAGAACAGCCCCGCCGAAGAGGCCGGCCTGCACCCCGCCCTCCGCTCCGAGAACCAGATCCTGGATGCCAGCTCCCTGCCGCCGGGGGGCGATGTCATCCTGGCCGTCGATGGAAAGGCCGTGACCGACGTCGACCAGTTGGCTGACTATCTGGATAGCGAGAAGCGGGCAGGCGATACCGTGGCCCTGGATGTGCTGCACAACGGCAAGGAGAGCACAATCGAGGCCACGCTGGCCGAGTGGCCCAGCTAGAGCGAGGGCCCCTCTGGCCTGGAGGCGACGTGAGGAGAGCAGCATCTGCGGGGGTGGGGATGCGAGAAGCTCGTGCGCATGCGCAGCCGGCGGGCGCGGAGAAACGGAGGGAGCATCGGCACCCCCGCTGAACAGGGAGGGGTGAATCCACGATGAGCGAACCGGAAGAGGACTACGACGACCTGCTGGACGAAGCCGAGCACCACTGGCGCAATCGCGTCATTGGGCTCGTGGTGCTCGCAGCGCTGGTCGCCGCGGGAGTCTACGCGCTCTGGGTCATGGTGCTGAGCGGCGACGGTGCCTCAGAGGAGGAGACCCAGACGGCGGAGGTGGAGCGAGGTTCCATCTCGCTGACGGTCAGCACCACCGGCGTCGCAGTGGCACAATCTGCGACCGATCTCTCGTTTGACCAATCCGGACGCGTCTCAGCCGTGAACGTCGAGCTTGGGCAGGACGTCAAGGAGGGAGACGTGCTTGCCGAGATCGAGTCGGCCGAACTCGAGGATGCTGTGACGACCGCGGAAGTGAACCTCACCTCTGCCCAGGTCAAGTTAAGCCAGCTCCTGGAGGGCACCGATCTCAGCGACCTATTGTCGGCTGACCAGAGCGTCGTGCAGGCGCAGGCGAGCCTCGATCAGGCCAACCGCGCCCTAGAGGAGCTATTCGAGGGGCCTTCCGATAGCGAACAGCTCTCGGCTGAGGATTCCGTGTCCTCAGCGCAGGCGAGCCTCGATCAGGCCAATCGATCTCTGAGCGATCTAACGGACGGTCCCACCGCCAGTGAAGAGCTCTCGGCTGAGCAGGCCGTGGCATCGGCGGAGGCGACCCTCGATCAGGCCAACCGCGCCCATGATGATCTAACGGCCGATCCCAACGAGAGCGAACGGCTCTCTGCCGAGCAGGCCGTGACCTCGGCGGAGACGCAGCTCGACCAGGCGGAGGCCGCGCGCGCAGAACTGTACTCGGCAAACGCCGACGCGGTTGCCGCCGCCCAGGAAGCCGTGAACAGGGCACAGGATGCGCTGGACAGCGCCGCCGCCAGCCTCGCGTCGGCCCGGGCGGAGCTATTCGCCGAGGAGAAAGCCTACTGCGACCAAGTACCTGGCCCTTCCGACATCGTTTCCTTCTGCCCCTATGCGACGGGAGCGGCGCCGATCTCCCCCACGGATGAACAGACCCTGCTGAACAGAAAAGCTCTCGGAACGCCGGCGGCAGAGGCAGCCCACGCCGCGTCGGTGCTGGCGGCCAACACGTCCTACGTGAAGGCTCTCGAAGCGGAACAGAGCGCCGCGGCTGACCTGGCCGCCGCCCAGAGCGATCTCAGCGAAGCGCAACAGGGCCCCAGCAGTGAAGACCTGGCCAGAGCGGACGCCGACATCACGGCGGCGCAGCAGGCGCTGGAACTGGCCGAGGCGAAGCTCGCCGAGCTGTACGAGGGGCCAACAGAGAGCGAGCTGGAGGACGCGCAGGACAGGGTTGACGAGGCCGAGAGGGCGCTGGAGCTGGCCGAGGCGAAGCTCGCCGAGCTGTACGAGGGGCCGACGCAGAGCGAGCTGGAGGACGCGCGGGACAAGGTTGAAGAAGCCGAGGGCTCGCTCGAGCTTGCCAAGGCCAAGCTGGCGGAGCTCAACGAGCCACCGACGGAGAATGAGATCAAGGCAGCGCAGGAGAACATCGAAACGGCCGAGGTAGCGCTGGTCGTGGCGCAGGCAAAGCGCGACGACGTGTACGCCGGCAGCGACTGGGAAGACATCGAGCTGCAGCAGGGTCAGGTGAAGCTTGCGGAGCTCTCCGTCGAGCGGGCGCGAGAGGACCTGGAGGAGGTGAAGCTCGTCGCGCCCTTCGACGGCACCGTGGAAGAGATCAACGTCCAGGTGGGCGATGATACAGGCGGAACCGCGGCTTCTGCGGAGGCGGCGATTGTCCTCAATACGCCGGACGCGGTTTACCTCGATGTCACGATCACTGAAGCGGACAGGTCCAGCATCGAGGCCGGCCAGTCGGGCGTTGCCTCATTCGACGCCATCGAGGACAGAATGTTCCCCATCGTGATCGAATCGGTGGGAACGAATCCGACCACGACTCAGGGGATCGTCACATACGAGGTGCGGGCGAGCATCCAGACCGAATTGCCGGCCGGCATCGCGGGTGCCCTGCCGTCCGGCGCGCCGGGTGCCAGCGCATCGCCGCAGGCCGCTGCTCCCACCCCGAAGGCCACTGCATCCGCCGGTACTCCCGCCGCAGGAGCCACTCCGTCCGCCGGTACTCCCGCCGCAGGAGCCACTCCGTCCGCCGCCACTCCCACCCCGAAGGCCACTGCGTCCGCCAATACCCCGGCCGCCGCAGCCACTCCGTCGGCTGGTACTCCCGCCGCAGGAGCCACCCCGTCCGCCCCCGGCAGGGGAGTGTTCGGCGGTACCTTGGAGGTGCCATTCGCTGCGGACACGGAAACGAAACCGCTGCCGGGCATGAACGCCTCGATAACGATCACCGTGGATCAGGCCCAGGACGTCCTCACGGTTCCCGCGCAGGCCGTCCAAACCGAGGGGCGGAACAGCATAGTCGAGGTCCAGAAGGAGGACGGAACGACCGAGAGGCTGGTCGTCGAGACAGGCCTCAGCGACGGGACGACCACGGAGATCGTACAAGGCCTGGAGGAGGGGCAGACGGTCATAGTCCCCAGCGGCACGGCGGTAGCGGTGCAGCCTACAGCGGCTGCGGGCTTCCCCCAGTTCCCGGTGGGTGGCTTCGAGCAGCGTGGATCGCCGGGTGAGGGTGGCGGCATCATCGGCGGGGGAGCGCCGTGATCCGCCTCCGCGGCATCACGAAGGTCTATCGCGCCGGCGACGTCCTCGTCCCCGCGCTGCGGGGCATCGACCTGCACATTGAGCGCGGCGAGTTCCTGGCCATCATGGGACCCTCCGGGTCCGGCAAGTCGACGCTCATGAACGTCCTGGGCTGTCTCGATAGGCCCACGCGCGGCACATACGAGCTGGAGGGGCGCAATGTGCGCCGGCTGAGCGAGGTCCAGCTCGCCAGGGTGCGCAGCCGGCGCATCGGCTTCGTCTTCCAGCAGTTCAACCTGCTCTCGCGCCTGCCGGCGGTCGCCCAGGTTGAGCTGCCGCTCATCTACAGACGCGCCCGCAACCGGCGGAAGCTGGCGATGCGCGCCCTGGCGGAAGTCGGCCTCGCGAAGCGCGCGCGCCACCGGCCGACGCAGTTGTCGGGCGGCGAGCAGCAACGCGTCGCGGTCGCCCGGGCGCTGGTGGCGAACCCCGCCTTGATCCTCGCTGACGAGCCGACCGGCGCCCTCGACACGAAGACCTCGGCGGAGCTGATGGAGACGTTCGTCCGGCTCAACGCCGAACGCGGCATGACCATCGTCGTGGTCACCCACGAGGCGGAGGTGGCGGCCTATACCCGTCGCGTGATCCGGATGCGGGACGGGCGCATCGTCTCCGATGCGTCTCCAGACGATGCCGTTGTGCCGGCGTCGGCGCTGCCAGAGCAGGAAACGGGGATGCCGGCATGATCGTCTGGGATACGATCCAGACGGCGCTCATGGAGCTCAGCACCAACAAGCTCCGCACCGGCTTGACCATGCTGGGCATCGTCATCGGCGTCGGCGCTGTGGTGGCCCTCATGGCTGCTGGCCAGGGCGCGCAACAGGGGGTGACCAAAGAAGTCAGCGGGCTTGGCAGCAACCTGATCTTCGTCCAGGCAGGGGAGACCGAGCAGGCCGGCCCGATCCGCGTCGCTGCGGCTACGCTCACCAGCGACGACGCCGACGCGCTCGAAGATCCCACGAGTCTGCCGTACGTCGAGGCGGTGGTCTCCCAGTCCGAGCTAGATATGGAGCTCCAGGCCGCCGGCAACGGGCGCAACACCTCGGCGAGCATAACCGGCACCGAGCCAGCCTTCCCGCACGTGCGTAGCTGGGAGGTCGCGGCGGGCAGGTTCCTCAACGACGACGATGTGCGCCGGAAGGCGACGAACGCCGTCATTGGCGCGACGATCGCCGAGGAGCTCTTCGATAGCCCGGAAAACGCGGTCGGCCAGGGGCTACGCATCGGCTTTGGGCCGTTTTCGGTGAGCCTCACAGTGGTCGGCGTCATGGAAAAGCAGGGTGGAAGCGGTGACGACGACGCAACGATTCTCGTACCGCTCACTACGCTTCAGGCCAGGATGCCCATCGGCCGCAGCCCCACCGGAGAGCAGAATGTCGGGCAGATCGTGGTCAAGGTTACGGAGGGCAGCAAGATTGATGAGACCAAGCAAGATGTCTACCAACTCCTGCTCCAGCGCCACGACGATGTCGAGGACTTCACGGTAGAAACCCAGGAAGACCTCATGGCCACAGCGAAGCAGGTGAGTCGAACGCTGACCATCCTCCTGGGCGCCATCGCCGGCATCTCGCTGGTGGTGGGCGGCATCGGCATCATGAACATCATGCTGGT
>CAZFGZ010000013.1:0-10500 GCA_964518585.1 uncultured Dehalococcoidia bacterium
CGACCCCAAGGGCTTCACGGGGACTCAGGGGGAGAGACTAGGCAGGTTGTTGGAGCGCTTCATAGATGAAGTCGACCCGACCGTGCGGGGCTGGGGACGATGGTTAAGATCGTATCCCGTGTGAGGCTATGACCCGCTACTAGGTGACCTGGCTACTCATGGCAGCGGCCACAGCCGCAGCGCCTCACGCTGTGGGCTCTGATGAGCTGGGTCCTGGTATGACCCGCGCCACCGCTGCGCTCAACAGATCATCGCGATCATCGGCATAGGAAGACAGCGACGCATCGCTTGCAGTGCCAGTCATCCATGTTCTGGAGGGCTGACCAAATCCGTACCCGGAATCTCTGACCTGGGGTTCGGGCTGATGCGGCAAATGACGGTGGCAGACGTCGCGAGTACACCCGAGAAGCTCAGGCCGCTCAGCCTCGGTGGACCCGGCATGGGAGTGCCGTGGGATCAGCAGATCGATCCCCACGGTCGACACGATCACAACAACCGTCACGCACCCCCTGCATATGCGATAGACCCTGCCCTTCATGCTCAAGCGCCGCCTGCCTTGATCCTCCGCCCACGCACGCGAGCTGTCAAGACCGCGCCCAAACCGGGTGCTACCTTCGCCTCCCCTTAGCCTTGCGCCCAAACGCTGTCTCCCCCTTTTCCCCACGACATGCCCCTCGCAACGGGGCCCGCTGCGCCATCTGGCCAAACCTGCCGATTAGTATATCGGCGGGCAATGCCTGCCAGCACCGAGTAAAGGCAAACCGGTCGAAAGGCCGGGACGCAAAGCCACGGGCCTGTCGCGGACAAGGCTATGGTAGCCGGGCTGCCGAAGTGCGCAGTTCACTCACCTGACGCTCGCACGGGGGTCCGGCCCCGCTCGGTCTGGGGCCGGGCCCTTCCGCATTCCGCTGCCCATGTCCCGGGTCCGGCGCGTGGAGCGAATCGACCATGACTGAGCGCATCCCTGAACCGAATGCAAGGTTGGCGGCCCTCCTGACTACCTGGCGCGTCAAGCCCAAGCGCAACCTGGGCTGGCTTCAGGACGTCAGCGACGCATTCCACGCGCGAGAGCCCGCCGGCTACCTCCGCTACGTCCGCGTCTCCAGCCTCGCGGTCGAGATCGCCAGGCTCCTCAGCCTGCCGCCTTTGCCCCAGGCGACCATCAGGGCATCGGCCTTCCTCGCCGCGCTCGGCGAAGCGACGGAACGGTCTTCTTCGGCGCAGCGCAAGGCCACGGGCGCCACCCACGCCTGGCACGACGAGATCGGGCGCTGGCGCTGGATGCAGCACTGCCATCCCATCCTCCAGTCCCTGCGCTCCACCGCGGCCTCAGGTCACCCGCCGACCTGGCGAGGGCGACAGCCCCCTATCGAGAGCCGCGTACTGGCCGTCGCCGAAGACTTCGACAACCTCACCGCGGACGACAGCGGCGCCGTGAGGACTCCCGAGGCCCTGCACCAGCTCCGGGCCAGCAGCGGGCAGCGGCTCGACCCCCACCTCGTGGAGACCCTCTGGTCCGAGGCCGGCCAGGCCGTCTGCGATCACTTCCTCAGGCGCCGCGCCGTCCTCGAGGAGCCCGCCGAGGCGCACCTCGAAGAGAGCCTGCGCCTCCTCCAGAAGGAGAAGCCTGCCGCCCCGACCCCGGCCCGCCATAACGCCGCCGCCGGCGATCCCCACACCCGCGAGGCGCCCCTCGCCAACCCGAAACCCCGCTCCGAGCAGTCACCGGCCCCTCAAGCCGAGCGCCGCCCGGCCGCCAGGGAAACCCACCTCGAAGACGAAGATGACGATGCCGAAGCCCGCCACGAAAGCCCTCCAGCCCCAGAAGCCGCGACCACAAGGAGTGACGACATGACCAGAGCCACCACCAAGGAAGAGGCTAGGACTGCACCAGCTCACGAGCACAAGACATCAGAGCAACTGCCGCTCACCGCCCACCTGGCGGCAGTGGTGCGCGACCTGGAAGAGATCCGCTCCACCGCCGACCGCAGCCTGGAGGCTCTCGCCTCCATCGTGCCTGCGCTGGAGCAGTTCTTGCAGCTCATCCCCCAGCTCCAGCGAAGCCTCCTCCAGTTCGAGGACGGGGGCTCGCCCCAGGCCGCTGTCGAGAACGAGCCCGACCAACCCCGGATGCTGGCGCTGCGCGTCGAGCGGTCCCAGGGCTCCCTGGACGTGGATGAGCTCGCCAACGCCCTCGACAGCATTCGCGACCTCACGGAGCTTCAGGTGCAGGACCACGGCCCCACCTGGGCGGTCCTGCGGGCCCAGGCCTGCCCTGACGTGGACCTCTCCCTCCTGGAGGCCAAAGTGACCGGGTCGCTGACCAGGCACCTGGGAGCCCCAGAAACCTCCGTCGAGGTTACCTTCCTTCCGGCCGCCTAGCCGCCCACGTCCTGGCAGGGTCCCGACAAACCGAATTGGGCCATCCGTGGCTCGACAGGCTCACCACGAGCGGAATCTTACAATCGCTCGCCCTGAGCCCGTCGAAGGGCGAGCGGCCACCTTTTCAGCAACCTGCTAGGGCAGTCCAAGCACGCGGACAGCGTTGTCGTGGAAGATCAGCCGCTTCTCGGCGTCGCTCAGGTCCAGGCCGCCTATGCGCTCCGCGTCTCGATGCGGATGGTACCACGGCCAGTCCGAGCCGAAGAGGACCCGGTCGGGGCCCAGCCGCCGGATGATACCGACGGCCTCCTCGTCAGGGAAGGGAGGCGGCTCCACCGTCCCGTTGACGGCCGCAGAGCAGTCGAAGTAGAGATTCGGGTAGTGGCGGCCCGCCATCTCCACCGATTCCTCCGGGCAGCCCAACCCCAGGTGGGCCAGGACCAGGGTCAGGCCGGGGAAGCCTTCCAGCACCTCCGCGAACTCGCGGGGGCGGGCGTATGGGATCTCGCCGGTGCCCTCGGCGGCGACGCCCGAATGCGAGATGACGGGCAGGCCCTGGGTTTGCGCCTCGGCGTAGGCTCCCCGCAGCCGCGGGTCATGGGGATAGAACCGCTGGCCGGCCGGGTGCAGCTTGATGCCGCGGGCGCCCAGACCGACACAGCGCCGCACCTCGGCCGCCGCGTCCTCCTCGCCCATCGAGGGGTCCAGGCTGATGAAGGCCACCAGTTCCGGGTGGTCTCGGGCCACCTCGCAGGTCCAGGTGTTGCGCCGTTTCATCCGCTCGATGACCAGGGTCTGCGCTTCCTGCTCGCTCTGGCCGCGGGCGAGGGCGGCGTCGCGCATGTCCGCGACCGGGGTCATGTTGAGCATGACCGCCCTCTCGATCCCGCCCGTCCTCATGAGCTCCAGCAGCTCCTCCACCGTCCCCGTACACCCGCTCTGACCATAGCCTCCCATGGCCTGCAGCCCGATCTCCGGAGTCGGATACGTATGCAGGTGAGCGTCGATGATCGCGAACTCAAACGGCGGCCCCCCCTTCGCCGGGGCCGCCTCCGGCAGTGCAACCGTCTTCATCTCCGGCACCTCCGGTCTCGCCTCACCCGGGCCCGCGAGGGACGACCCTCCCCATTTCGCGGAGGACGTCGCTCACATATACCCCGCCAGTATAGGGGCAGCGAGGACCGATCACAACGCTGGAACGAAGGAAAGGGGACGAGAGCCGGCGACAGCTTCTTCCGGTATCCCGCTAGTGCCTGTGGGCGGGCTGGTACCGCGAGCAGCCGTCGTCCGACACCTGGAAGAAGCCCTTGGCCAGCGAGAAGAGCCCGGCATAGTCTCCGGCGGCCGCAGCCGCCTCCAGCTTCCTCAGTAGCTCCCGGTCCGGCAGCGACCCGTTCCAATCGTCGAGGCAGTAGCCCCAGTCGGCCAGCCCGCTGTCGGGCGCGAAGCAGTACACGAACTTCGCGCAGTAGCCGCAGCTCGGGACGAAGGGCTCGTGCATCGTACCGCAGTCCCTCAGTAGGTCAGATCCATCAGCGCGTGGACCGCACGAAAGCGCCCCGCCTTCAGCTCCTCCACCAGGTCGCCCGTCGTCTCGAGGCCCCGCTCGAACTCCGTGTAGCACCGGCCGACCGTGTGAGGCGCGTGGCTATCGCTCCCTCCCACCCCGGGCAGCCCCAGCCGGGGCACGATCTCCAACGCCAGCTTCAGCTCCGACGGCGAGCTCAGGCCGTTGAAGACCTCCACCGCGTCCACGAACCGGAAGACAGGGCTGGCGAGCGCCTCCTCCGCAGACCACGCGCCCGGCCACGAGAAGCGCCGAAACGGGTGCGCCGCCACCATGTAGCCACCCTCGGCCCGCACCCGGCTTCGCAGCCTCGCGGCCCGCCAGCCCGCAACCGCCACGCTGCCTATGCCGTAGACCAGTATGTCGCCCAGCTCCGTGCTCACCTCTATCCCCGAGAACAGCACCACGCCGTTCGCCGCCCCCAGCGCCGCGAGCTGATCATCATCCCAGGCAGCATTGTGCTCGGTGATGCACACCCCGGACAGCCCTATCCGGCCGGCCTGACTCGCCAGATCGGCAGGCTCCGTGTACGAGCAGTTGGACCCGAACCGGGTGTGGGTGTGAAGGTCTACCTTGAAGGCCATGGCGCCGCGAGCGGCAACTCCTCGCCGCTATCGACGCCGGGCCGCTCGCCCGCGCGCCTTCTTGGCCGCTGGGCTGAACCAGAACTCGCAGACCCCGTCCTCGGGCAGCGTCTTCGTCACGCGGACCCGCACCGGCTGCTGCCCCTTGCTGCCCGCCACCTCAAAGCTCCCCAGGCACAGCCCCTGACAGGGCAGGCCGTCCGTGTTCACGCCCGCCGCCTCCAGCTCCCGGAGCACCGAGCAACGGAACACCTGCAGGCACATCGACCTCACCGTCGACTCGCGGATGTTCCACTGGTCCAGCGGCCGCGCCCCTATGATCGACAGCTCCACGTACCGCTGCACCGGGTGGGGAAAGAAGACCCCCGTCTGCGCCGCCACCTTCGCGACCATCTCCCCCGTACGGTCGAGGTACTTGCCGTCGGCCAGCTCCGCCGTCACCTCCATGACCTCCTGCCCGAAGCGTTGCAGGGCCTCCTTGACCTCCCGCTCCGACTTCCCCGCAAGACCCTCCGCCAGCGCCTTCACGTTGCAGCGAGACGATACCTCTGTCACCAGACCCCGGTCCGCGTCGAACAGCAGCGGCTTGCCGGGCTCCTCCAGGGTCATGAGCCTCTCCGGGTCCGCCTGGCCGTAGCGGTACTTCCTGCTCATGCGCCACCACCTCCGTCGAGCGTCACCTGGATAGCCTGGTGCGGGCAGACCTCCACGCACTTCATGCACAGAGTACAGAACTGATAGCGGACACCCCGCACGATGAAGTGGCTGGGGTCTGTCTCCCGATACTTCTGGGGCGCCACATTCGTGCCCAGGCCCAGCACGCGCGTCGGGCAGACCAGCAGGCACCGCCGGCAGCCCAGCGGATCCTCACACTTGGCGTCGTCAACCGTGATCACCGGAAGCGGCATCTGCTCCTCCCTTACCAGACGTTGGCCACCGCCGGCAGCGTGGCCCGATCCACCATCGTGATCGCCTCAGGCTTGCACGGCGTCCGGCACAGGCCGCACCCGAAGCACTTCGACGCGTCGATGTAGGCCTTCAGCGTACTCGGACTGAAGCTGAGCGCCCCGAACTGGCACCGCCGCACGCACAGCCCGCACCCGTTGCACTGCTCAGCGTCTATCTCCGCCACGTAGTGCCCCTTCCACACCGCCCGCACCCCCGTGTCCAGGACCGTGCGAAAGCCCCCGCAGTCCGGATAGTCGCAGTTGCACAGGCCGGCGAGGTAAGGCGTCCCGAAGGTGTACATCGACTGCACCAGCCCGCGGCGATTCAGCACGTCGATCACCTGATGCGCCTCATCCGTGCTCAGGAACTGCACGCCGCCGCGATACGTGTCGGGCCAGCGCTCCCACTTGTACATGCCCGGCCCCATGCCGATGCACGTGAAGTTCTCCTCGTCCGGCAGACCGCGCATCGACCGGCGGCAAACGCACGTCATCAGCCCGATCGGCCACAGCAGGTCCAGGATGCGGTGCGTCTCCTCCAGCGTCACCACCTGCCCGAAGTGCACGGCCCAGGCCCGCTGCTCCGCCTGCTGCTTCATCCTGTCCACAGTCTCGTAATCACCCCGTTCCCGCGCCTCCAGGTACTCCCTGCCCACCGCCGACATCCCGCCGGCGGCCTGCGGGTTCGCCTCCGCGCCGGACGACTCCGCCTCCTCCCTCCGTATCTTGTACATCCTCCGAGCGTAGTTCGCGGGGTTGAAATACCACCGCTCGTGCCCATCCGCGTACTGATCACACCACTGGCACACTGACGGCACCTCCTTCGCCTGGCGAACACTCCGCCGGCTTGATGCGTTCACTCTAGCACACGCCTGGAACCGCCTGAAAAGGGTCAAACGGCCCGCCGCCGAAGAACGTTCGACCTCGAGCCGCTCCCCGTCGACATCAAAACCCGGCCTGCCGCCCCACGCACATGTCACACACGGCCCAGATGGCGCTCTCGATAGGGCCAAGGGCCTCTTGTCGTCGCTCCCAGAGCCCCCAAAATGATGCATAATGGTCCCGGTTACACCCCTGTTCTCCGCTTGGGGCGGCTGATCGCAAGCAAGGGAGGCCCAGCGATGCTCGAAGGCCGGTCTGACTACTGGCGGAAGCTTGAACGACTTCGACTCTCCCGCCGGCGCCTCCTCGGAGGCACCCTGGCCACGGCAGCCGGGGCTACCGGCCTCGCCCTGACGGGATGCGCGGGGGAAGGGGAACAGGACGCGGCTGGAGCAACGCCGGCCGCCGGCCGCCCGGAGCTTGAAGCCGTGACCACCCGGGGCGGAGTCTACAGAACCTTCGGCCTCGACGCCATGGCCTTGGATACCCGGGACCCCCACCAGACCCGCTTCGGCCCCATCAGCAACCTGCACTCCGCCGTCTTCAGCAAGGTCCTCCAGTATGAGGACGACTATGAGCAGGTCATGAGGCCCGACCTATCCGCAGGACCCGACGGTGAGCCCGCCATGCCCGAGCAGCCCGACGAGGAGACCTACATCATCCACGTCCGCCCAACCGCCAAGTTCCACGACACCCCCCAGATCCGCGAGAACTTCCCCCAGGTGGCTGGCCGCCCGCTCACCGCCGAGGACATAAAGTACAGCATCGAGCGCCAGATCAACCCAGATAGCCCCCAGGCCGCGCTCTTCTACCAGAAGAGCCAGTGGGAGAACGTGGACAAGATCGAGCTCACCGACGACCTCACCCTCAAGATCACAACCAAGGGACCCGTCGCCTCCTTCCTCCACTTCCTGGCGGACAGCTGGAACTCCATCATCCCCAGAGAGGTGGTGGACGAGGCCAAAGACGAGCTCAACGACGATTACCGTCTGGTGGGTAGCGGCCCCTGGATCCTCGACCAGTTCGAGACCCTCCAGGTGGTACGCTACGTGAGGAACCCGGAGTGGTTCGCCGCCGACGACCGGCCTGAGCTGGGCACAGGCCGCCCCTTCCTCGATGTCGTAGAGATCCAGTGGAGCCCCGAGAGCGACAGCGTTCAGGAGACCGCCTTCAAGACGAAACAGGTGGACTCCGTCACATTCGTCGACCACGCCAACCTGTGGCGCGTCGCTGGCGAGCGCCCCCAGTGCTTCCTCACCGAGTCGCCCACCACCGGCGGCCCGTCAACCCCCCTCCTCATCGACCGCCCGCCCTATCAGGACTTCCGTGTGCGCCAGGCCATCGGCATGGCCCAGGACCGCCAGACCCTGGGTGAGCAGGCCTTCCCCTCGCCCCCGGACCACCCCCGCTTCCACCTCAGCTCAACCATCCCCTGGGCAGTCACACGCTGGGCTCTCCCCTACGAAGAGGTGATCAACACGCCCGGCTACCGCTTCGGCCCGGCGGAGCGCGAGGAGGACCTGGCGGAGGCCAAGAAGCTCTGGGAGGCCGCCGGCGGCACCGACGCCATCGGCACCCTGAAGATCCTCTTCGCCGGGCTTCCCGCCTGGATCCCGGAGAAAATGCTACCCCAGGTGAAGCGCCAGCTCGAGGAGACCCTGGGCGCGCGGGTCGAGACCGAGGTGGACGGCACCGGCTACACCCAGGTCATCGCCTGCCTCGTCCGCAACATGGAGGACGCCCCCACGGGCACCTGCGGATTCGTCTGGACCTACGACAACGGCTACCTCGACCCGCACGACTTCCTCTACACCTTCTACCACACAAGCGGCAGGAGAAACTCCTTCCGCATGTCCGACCCCCAGGTCGACGCCTGGCTGGATAACATGAAGACGGAGTTCGACTACGAGAGGCGACGGGAGATCTCGTTCGACATCCAGCGCCGCATCGCCGACCATATCCTCCCCGGCTACAGGTACTTCAACGACATCGTCCGCTCCGTCCACTGGCCCTACGTCAAGAACACGCACGCCTGGGGTTGGTACGGCCGCGCCTACTGGTACGCTAACATGTGGCTCGACCAGAACGACCCGGAGTTCGCAGGCCAAAAAGCGTAGCCCGGTACTCCGTCCCTCTGCGACAAAGCGGGCCAGCGGCCGAGCGGCCGCTGGCCCCTTCCTCTCTCCTCCGGCCCTGTCCCGCGGTCGCCGCGGCTACCCGCCCGCCTCCTCGGCCACCCCAACCACACCCTCGGCGACGAGCTCGCCGACCTCCCGCTCGCCGAAGCCGCAGTCCCGCAGGACCTCCCGGCTGTGCTCCCCCAGGCGAGGCGCCAGCCCGCGGATGCGGCACGGCGTCTTGCTCAGCCGCACCGGTAACCCCACCATCCGGATCGGCTCCCCGCCCGGCCGCTCCACCTCCTCGATGTAGCCGTTCGCCGCCACCTGGGCGTCGCTCGAGATGTCTTCGTAGTCTTGCACCAGGTCCACCAAGAGGCCGAACTCCCTCAGTCGCCTCACCCACTCCCGCGCGGGCCTGCGAGCGAACACACCGTCCAGGTAACCGATGAGCTCTGGCCCGTTCCTGGCCCGCTCCACCGCTGTCTCGTAGCGAGGGTCCTCCAGCAGTCCGGGCTCCTCCACCGCCTGGCAGAAGTCGGGCCACCAGCGCTGCTCCAGCATGCCCAGAGCCACGTACTTGTCGTCAGCGCAGCGATAGCTGGTCCAGGTGGGGCCGAACGCGCCCCGCGGCTGGCGCAACGGCAGATGGCCGCTCCACAGGTAGGCGGTTATGTTGAACGACTGCAGCGCAAGCTGCGTGCCCAGCAGCGAGACGTTCATCTCCTGACCCTCGCCGCTACGCTCCCGGTGGAAGAGAGCCACCACTATCCCGTAGGCCCCCATGATAGCGCCCACCTGGTCCGCCTGAGGCACCGGTATGGGCAGAGGAGGGTCGTCGGGCTCCCCGTTCACAGACATGATCCCGCCCCGAGCCTGCGCCAGCAGGTCGAAGGAGCCCAGCTCCGCATCCGGACCCTCCGGCCCGTAGGCCGAGGCGTGCGCGTAGATGATGCCTGGGTTAGCGGCGCTCACCGTCCCGTAGTCCAGCCCCAGCCGCTCCATGACCCCGACGCGCAGGTTGTTCAGCACCACGTCCGCGTGCGGCACCATGCGCAGGAACGCCTCCTTGCCTCTCGGATGCTTCAGGTCCAGGGCAAGCGAGCGCTTCCCCCGGTTGTGCGACTCGAAATACGGGCTCAGGCCCACCCGCCGCCGGAACAGGAATCGCCTGCCCGGGTCAGGCGAGTTGGGGGCCTCGATCTTGATCACATCGGCCCCCATGTCAGCCAGGAGAGCCGAAGCATACGTTCCCTGCTGCCAGATGGTCAGGTCCAGGACGCGAACGCCCTCCAGTGCAGATGCCATGTCAGGACTCCCGCTAGCTCAGCTCCGTCATGAAGAACTCCGCCACCGTCTCGGCCAGGGCATCCAGGTGGCCCCACCAGAAGTGGTCCGCGCCCGGGATGATGGTCACCTGCACGCTACCGCCCCGGGCGCTCGCCGCCTCCGCAAGGCGCGAGCCCCCGGCGATCTCGTCCCGGTCGCCCGCCACCACCAGCAGCGGGATCTCCGCCCTCAGGCGGACCGAATCCAACGCCGGCAGGGGTGGCGACACGGCGGCCAGCGCGCGCACTCCCGGCTCCGCAGTGCTCAGGGCCACCGCCGCGCCGAAGGAGTACCCAACCAGCCCAAGGTTCTCTGAGTCCACTGGGCCGGACTCCCGCAGGTACGTGACCGCCCCACGGACGTCCTCCTGCTCCGCCTCTCCGCCGCCGAAAGAACCCTCGCTGCGGCCCACCCCCCGAAAGTTGAACCGCAGCGCGGCGATGCCGCCGACCGCCAGCCGCTCGCAGATGCTCACCACCACCTCGCTCTGCATGTCCCCTCCGTACAGGGGATGGGGATGACACACAGCCACTGCCGGAGACGGGCCGCCGGTGGCGGGCTCGTGGAGCACCCCCTCCAGGGTCAGCGCCTGCGAGACGAAGGTCACCGGCCTGCTGGTCATGGCCTGCCCCCTCCTCGAGACGCTGGCAAAGTATAGGGCCGCCGCACACCAACCGCAATCAGCCGACCCC
>CAZFGZ010000013.1:10600-13059 GCA_964518585.1 uncultured Dehalococcoidia bacterium
CTCACCCCCAACGCCTATCCCAGCTTCCTGTCTCGCGGCAAGGGCTGCCGCATCTGGGATGTGGACGGCAACGAGTACATCGATTTCATGTGCTCCTACGGCCCCATCGTGCTGGGACACCGTCACCTGCGGGTCGAGGACGCCGTCCAAAGCCAGCTTGCCTACGGCGACTGCATGAACCTTCCCGGCGAGAACTGGGTAGAGCTCGCTGAGCTCCTGGTGGACATCACTCCCTGCGCAGACTGGGCGGTCTTCGCCAAGAACGGCTCCGACGTCACCACCTGGGCGCTCAGAGTCGCGCGTAACCACACCGGCCGCACGAAGATCGTCACCGCCGCCGGCACCTACCACGGAGTCGGCTCCTGGTGCACCCCTTCCGACGCGGGCATAACCGCCGCCGACCGGGCCGATATCCTGACCTTCACCTACAACGACCTCGAAGACCTGCGGCGCGTGGTGAAGGACCACCAGGGAGACGTCGCCGGCATCATGCTCACGCCCTTCCGCCACGAGGCGTTCCACAACTCCGAGATGCCCGCGCCCGGCTTCCTCGAGGGCGTCCGCGCCCTCTGCGACCAGGAAGGGATCATCCTCATCCTTGACGACGTGCGCGCCGGCTTTCGCCTCCACCTCGGCGGATCGGGCGAGTACTTCGGCGTACGCCCTGACCTGACCTGCTACTGCAAGGCCATCGCCAACGGCTACGCCCTCGCCGCGGGCCTGGGCCGCGAGGAGCTGCGCGAGGCCGCCGAGCACGTGTTCTTCACCGGCTCCTTCTGGACCGCCGCCGTGTCCATGGCCGCGGCCCGCGCCACCATCGCGTCCCTCCAGTACGAGGGGGGCATCGAGAGGATGGCCGCCGTCGGCACCCGCTTCCGCGAGGGCCTCGACCAGCAGGCCCGCTCCCTGGGCCTGGCCATCAACCAGTCGGGCCCGCCCGCCATCCCCTTCATGACCTTCGTCGAGGACGAGGGATTCGCGCGAAACCGCGTCTTCTGCGGGGAGTGCGCCCGGCGCGGGGTCTTCCTCCACCCCCACCACAACTGGTTCCTCTCCGCTGCCCACTCTGAGGCCGACATCGACGAGGCGCTCGCGGTCACGGAGGTCGCCTTCAAGACCGTCAAGGAGAGCTTCGGCGGCTAGGTCGCCCCGCCGGTCCCCCTGACCACGGTGCGGGAGCCCGCCTACCAGCTCCCGTAGTCTTCGCTCATCCTGCGGTACTCGATGAGCGGCTCGTCGATAGCCTTCGCCGCCACGATGATCTGAGACGACTCCTCGAGGCACGACACCCACTGGAACGCCTCGTCCAGCGTCTGCCCGATGGCGAAGCACCCGTGCCCCCTCAGCATCACGATCTTGTACTCCCGCAGCGCCGGCGGCACCTTCTCCCCAAGCTCCCCCGAGCCCGACGCCAGCTCCGCCGCGATCACGGGCACCCTGTGCAGCAGGTACGACCCCTCCACGTCGATGGGCACGATCTCATCCCGCGACAGCGAAAGGGCGATCGCGCTGCGCGGGTGCGCGTGCACGATCGCTAGGGCTGGCGTGGCCAGGTAGATGCCACGGTGCACCACCAGCTCCGTTGATGCCAGCGCGATGCCGCTGTCCGGCTTCTCCAGCCCCGTCTCGACCAGGTCGCCCTCCCTCAGGCGGCCCAGCATGGCCCCGCGTCGCTTGATGACCACGCGATCGCCGAAGCGCACGCTCATGTTGCCCCCGTGCGAGGAGATCAGCCCGCCGACATAGAGGTCGCGGCCTATCTCCTGGAACTGGCGGAATACCTCCTTGTCGATCATGCTCACCCTCAGATCTCAGCCCGCCAGCTCCGACAACCCCAGCTCCTCCAGCTTCCCGCGCGACGGCACGCCCTGCGCGTCCCACCCCCGGAAGCGATAGTACTCGTCGAGCATCTCCGGCAGGTGCGACACCCACCCCTCGCTCGGCCCGCCCGGCGCCGGCTCCTCGAGCACGCGGCGGGGCAGAGTGTCCTCCGCACGGCTGAAGCCCTCCCGAACATTGTACAGCCGCTCCAGGTTCCAGATCCGCTCGCCGGCCCGGATGAGATCGCCCGCCGAGTAGGCGATGCCCGTGACCGAGCTCAGCGCCCGGGCGTAGTACTCCTCGGCCACGGCCATGCTCGTGAACTTGCACACCACCAGCGAATCGACCGCCGCCGCGCTGTTCTGGTGCAGGATGACCATCCCCGCCTTGCCCCGCACCTGGAAGCGATCGACAAGCTTCGGCAACCCCAGCACCTCCGGCCCCAGCATGTTCCCCCGCATGTGGCACGCGCCCCGGTTCGACGTCGCGTAGAGCAGCCCCTGGCCCTGCATCCCCCGCGGGTCGTAGGCCGGCATCTCCAGCCCCTTCACCGTCATCGAGTACTCCGCCGCACCGTGCCGCTCGGCGAAGCGCCGGCTCCCCTCCGCCAGCTCGTCGCCCAGCCCCTGCCGAAACGC
>CAZFGZ010000013.1:13159-21833 GCA_964518585.1 uncultured Dehalococcoidia bacterium
CGCGAGGTCCTGGTCACCCGCGTACAGGCGATCGGGCAGGCCCAGCAGGCGCTGCTCTTCACCAGCAGGCTATCGGTCACCGCCTCGCCCGAGATCCTCTCCGCGCCCTCGAAGCAAGCCTGCTGGAAGTTCCGCGCCGGCAGAGCGCCGATGGCGTTGACGATGTTCATGACCACCGCCGTCCCGAACCGCGGCAGCGCCTGCGAGGTCAGGGGGCTCGCCGTCAACTGCTTCGTCACCTCGTATCGGATGAAGCGTAGCCGCTCCCGGTCGGCGATTCCCGGCTTCTCCTCGCCTTCGACCACGATCGCCTTCAGGTTCTTCGAGCCCATCACCGCGCCGGGACCCCCGCGCCCCAGCGAGCGCGTGCCGTCGTTCATGATGGCCGCGAACCGCACCAGATTCTCGCCGGCCGGCCCGATGCACAGCACCTTGCGGCGGGGGCCCTGTCCCAGCGCCTCCGTCGTTTGAGACACCGTCTTGCCCCAGAGATCCGAAGCGTCCCGCAGCGTGGCGCCCGCCGGCGTCACCTCCAAATACACCGGCCTCTCCGCCCGACCCCTCACGATGAGCGCGTCGTAGCCTGTGCGCTTCAAGCGCATGCCCCAGAAGCCGCCGGAGTTGGCGTCCAGGACCGTGCCCGTCAGCGGCGACTTGGTGGAGACGGTGAAGCGGTTGCTCGTCTGGAAGGCCGTGGCCGTCAGCGGCCCCGTGCAGAAGACCAGCGCGTTGTCGGGCGACAGAGGCTCGACCTCGGGTCCCACTAGCTCCCACAGCAGGCGGGCGCCCAGGCCGCGTCCACCCAGGAAGAGCCGGGCCATCTCGACATCGAGCGCCCGCGACCGCACGGCCCCGCTGCCCAGGTCAACCTCCAGAAGCTTCCCCATCCATCCGTCCATGCGCGCACCTCGCCCGACACAACGGCTGCCGCCGTCATCGCACCCGTCGCTTCCAGCACCAGCCTAGCGCAGGTGACCCTGAAGCGCACTGCCCCACGTACTCCCGCTCCCTTCACCCGTCAGGTCAGCCCCTGAGCGGCCTTTGGCCGGCCCGAACGCGGCCGAAAATGACATTGAGGGGTTGTGCCCGCCGGGTGGGACCCCGGACCCGTGTCACGACTGCTCGGTTCGAGCAGGAAGTGGATGTTCCTGATTGACCATCAGGCGCAGCCCGACGGCATCATCGAGCTTCGCGGCTGCCCGCGACTCTCGAGCAGGTGACTGGCCATGACACATGAAAAAGACACAGCCCGCCGATACGGCGCCGACCACTTGAGCCGTCGGCGCCCCATTTCGGTGACCGTGCTGGCCGTTCTGCTTGCTCTACTCGCAGGTGTGGCGCTCACCCATCGTGACGGCGCCCCATCTCGGCGCGACCGCGAGCCCACCGCCCACCCGCACAAGCACGCCCGGACGACCTTGCTCTCGCGCCTCGCCGCCGGGCGCAAACCGCTGCTGGCCATTCGCACCGCAGCCGTTGCGATCGCCCTTTGCGCCGCCTGCATTCTCTTCCTCGCGCTCTCAGCCGTAGCGGGGCCATCGGGGGCATCGCTCGCTCAGACCGCCCCCACTGCGACATTCACGCCCACGCCCGTGCCCACGGTCGCCAGCTCGCAGCCCACCGAGACTCTCGAGCCGCCCGCCAGCGACCCAGTTCAGGTGCGGCGTACGCCCATCCTGGGTGCCCTGGCCGGCCTGATAGTGCGTCACACGAAGACCGCCGAGCACGTCCTGGAGACCGCCAGGTTGAACGCGACCACCGTCACCCTCCACCACTTCGATAGCCCCATACCCACCGAGCCCTCGCAGCCGGAGACCGCTGCCACCGCCCCCGATTCGTCCCCCTACTTCCTCAACGCCCATCTCTACAACGGCCCAACCCTCGTCGAAGAGGGCAGATTCGGCAAAGCCCTCCAGTTGGACGGCGTTGACGACTACGCCGAGCTTGCCTGCGCGAGCAGCCCCCCGGCAGACGACGTCCTCCGCCAGTTGGAGATGCGCGACGCAGTCACCGTGCAGGCCTGGGTCAACCCATCAGCCGACCGCCTGCGCCGCTATGTGATCATATCCAACGAGAACGGCGCCAACTACGCCCTCTCGCTGGTGAGCGCCAAACCCGGTGACGCGCGGCTCATGTTCACTGTCTACGCCACCAACGACCCCCAGCTCTCGCCGGATGCCGGCACCGCGCTGGCGCAGGGCACCCCTTCCTACGACTGGTACTGGGCCGTCAGTAGCGTCCCCGTGCCTTCCGGCTGCTGGACCCACGTCGCCGCCTCCTTCGAGAGGGGAGCCAGCGGCGGGCGCTACCTCAAGGTCTTCGTCAACGGCGTGGACGCCACGGACGCCGCCTACTCCAGGCAGCCCCCCGGCAATGACTACTTCATCATGCCCGGCAGCGCCGTATCCACGAGCGATATGCCCCGCTTCGTTTGGCCGATCCAAGACAGGATCACAAGCCCGTTCGGGCCCGCCCATCCCCTCGGCATCGACATTGCCGCCAAACCGCTCCAGCCTGTCGCGGCCACCGCCTCCGGCAGGGTTAGCTGGGCCGGGAATGACCCCAACTGCCGGTACGGCCTCTACGTGATCATAGACCACGGCGGTGGGATAACCTCCCTCTACGCCCACCTCTCCTCCCTCGGCGTGTCCTCCGGCGAGGAGGTGCCGCAGGGCGCCATCATCGGCTTCGCCGGCGCCACCGGCTACGCCTTCGGCACCCACCTTCACTTCGAGATCCGCCAGGCTGGCCGCCCGCTCAACCCCGTCTCCCTTCTCCCGCCACTTGGGGACAAGTCCTATGTCTCGAAACCATCCACCGCCCCGGCCCAGGACCCCGAGGCCCCCGCCGATGCCCAGACCCCCAGCGAGGGCTTCGTGGTCGGTGCCCGCCCCGGCTGGTGGGACGGCGCCTCATGGCGCGGCGTCGGCAGTCTCTTCAAGGGAACAATCGACGAGGTGAAGGTCTCGAGGGTTGCCCTCCAGGAGTTCGATCTCACGCAGCAGCCCACCCTTGACGACGCCCCGAAGGCCCCACCCACCCCCGTGCCCCCTCCGCCCCCAGCTCCCCCCTCGCCGCAGGACCCCCAGGAGACCCCCGACAAGGCCGAGACTCCCTAGCCGGCCCGGAGCCTGACGCCCAGCGCGAAACCGGCGGCCACCGCACCACCTGCGAGCGCCTGTGTCCCTATCAGTGGACACCCTACCCGGCCAAAAGCGATACTCCGCCCAATGACAGATGCCGGCCTCAACGGCCCTCGCCACGGTGCGCTCGCAAGCCGGGCGCCCGCCCTCTGGAAGGCAACCACTCGCATCCGCCACTAGCCCCGCCCGCCCCAATATAGGTGCCCTCCCGGCTCGAACATAGAGGAGTGCACCTTCCCACGCAGGGCGAACCCCTCGGCGACATCCCGATTGACGGTGGTACGCCCGCGAGAAAGGATGGATGCGCACGATCAGAACTCGACTAGGCAGATGTCGTGGAACGAATTTACCCTTTGCGGGTATTGCGCCGGTGGTGGTGGGTCCTGCTCCTGGGGATCGCCGTCTGTGCCGGCACCAGCTACACCGTCACCTGGCTCGCCACCCCCTCCTACCGAGCCAGCGCCACTCTCCTTGTCAACCGGGCGCGAACGCCCGGCACCATCGTCTACGAGGATATCCTCGCCAGCGAACACCTCGTCAACACCTACACCGAGATGATCACTACCCAGCCGGTCCTCGACCAGGTCGTCCATGACCTCAACCCCCCCGTGACCCAGGGCCAGCTGGCCGCCATGATCGACGCCCGCGTCCTCCCCCACACCCAGCTCATCCGCCTCTCGGCGCAGCACACCGATCCGCAGCTCGCGCGGGCCGTCGCCAACGCGACCGCCTCCGCCTTCATCTCCCAGAACCTGGACAGCCAGCTCGGCTGGCCCGGAAGCGTAAGCATCGTCGATGCGGCCACCACACCCACCAGCCCCGTACCGCAGCCGCTCATGCTCAACGCCGTCCTCGGTGCCCTGGTAGGCCTCGCCCTGGCCGCCAGCCTCATCCTCGTCCTCGATTGCCTGGACGACACCATCAAGTCCGCCGAAGACATTGAGACAGCGACGGGCCTGGTAACCCTCGGAAGCGTCGCGAGGTTCCGGCAGCCAAAGAGGCCGAGCGAGGCCCTGATGATCAGGACACACCCCAGGGCCCAGGCCGAGGCCTTCGAGGTGCTTCGCACCAACGTCCAGTTCAGCACCCTGGACCGGCCCGGCCAGACCCTGCTCGTCACCAGCGCCAACCCGGGCGACGGCAAGACCACCACCGTGGCCAACCTCGCCCTCGCCTTCGCCAAAGCGGGCAAGCGGGTCATCGCCGTCGACTCGGACCTCCGCCGCCCCAACCTCCACAAGCTCTTTGACCTCCAGAACCGCAGCGGCCTGACCAGTGTTCTCCTCTCACAAGAGACCGATCTTGACCGCCACCTCCAGAAGACCAGATTCGACAATCTCGCCGTGTTGACCAGCGGCCCTCTGCCGCCCAACCCGTCCGAGCTCCTCAGCTCCGGGCGCCTCGACGCCGCCCTCGCTGCCCTCAAGGAACGCGCTGACCTCCTCGTCCTCGACAGCCCGCCCACCCTCGCCGTCGCCGAGACCAGCATGATCGCCGCCAAGACCGACGGCACTATTCTCGTGGTCGACACAGGCAGGACCCGCAGCGGCGCCCTCCGGCAGGCCCAGGACACCCTCCTCCGAAGCGGAACCAGGCTTCTCGGCGCCGTCCTCAACAGGCTAACGCCCGGGCGTGGCTACCACCGCTACTACCACTACTACCGTTCCGGAAACGGGCACGGCACGAGCGACAAACCCCCGCCACGGCTTCCCCACGTCGGCGCCGCTGAGCCCGAGGCCGCATCCAGGATCACCCTTCCCTGAGCCAAGGAGAGGAGAAGCGTAGATGCTGCGAAAACCGCGACCAGCAAGCCCCCCCACCGAGGGCACAGTTCCCCTCTCCGCTACAGGCCGCCTCAGCGTCTGCGTCCTTGGCCTGGGCTACGTCGGCCTGCCGGTCGCCCTCGTCCTGGCCGATCGCGGATTCCGCGTCACCGGCGTGGACATCGATCGCACGCGCCTCGAAAGGCTGGGCCGCGCCCAGATTGAGGCCCACGAGGACGGCCTCCAGACGCTCTTCGACCGCGCCACGTCCTCAGGGAGACTCGCGCTCAGTCCAACCCCCGCTCCCGCCGATGTCTTCCTCATCGCCGTGCCGACACCCCTCGTCGATGACAACCAGCCCAAGGCCGACCTCAGCTTCGTGGAGGCGGCGGCGCGCTCCGTCGCGCCCCACCTCCGGCCGGGCAACCTCGTCATCCTCGAATCCACTGTCCCCCCAGGTGCGACAGAGCACACCCTGATCCCGGAACTCGAACGCTCCGGCCTCCGGGCGGGCGGCGATCTCATGGTCGCCCACGTGCCCGAGCGCGTCTTCCCGGGCAGAATCCTCGCCGAGCTGACCGGCAATGCCCGCGTCATCGGCGGCCTCGACCAGCTCTCGGCCCTGGCCGCGCAGAGGATATACCGCACCTTCGTCACCGGCGAGATCACGCTCACCGACCTTCGCACCGCCGAGATGGCCAAGCTCATGGAGAACACCTTCCGCGATGTGAACATCGCCCTCGCCAACGAGCTCGCCCTCCTCGCCGAAAACCTCGGCGTCGACGTATGGGAAGCCATCAGGATCGCCAACCAGCACCCCAGGGTCAGCATCCTCCAGCCCGGGCCCGGCGTCGGCGGCCACTGCATCCCCATCGACCCCTGGTTCCTGATCCACGCCGCCTCCTGCCCCGCGCCCCTCATCTGTGCTGCCCGCCGCGTGAACGACGCCGTGCCGCATCGCGTCGCGAGAATGCTCCGCACCATCCTGGCCGACATCGACGCGCCCGTCGTCGCTCTCCTCGGCCTCGCCTACAAGGCGGACACCGACGACACCCGCAGCAGCCCCGCCAAGCGCGTCGCCGAGATCCTCCTCTCCCGCCGGTGGGAGACAAGGATCTGCGACCCCCACGTCCGTTCCCACCCCACCCTCGGCAAGGTGCTCGCCTCCCCCCTGGAGGCCGCGCACGGCGCCGATTGCCTGGTCCTGCTCACCGACCACCAGCTCTTCCGCGACCTCGACCCCGCCGACGTCGGCCCCCTCATGCGACGCCGGCTCCTCGTGGACACGCGAAACGCCCTCGACGCCGAAGCCTGGCAGCAGTGCGGCTTCCAGGTCTGCCGCCTCGGCACGCCCATCGCCGCTCAAAGCCCCGCACCGAGCAGAGAGAAGGTCCCGGCCTGATGTCGATCAAGGTCTTCGTCATCATCGGCACCCGCCCCGAGGCCATCAAGATGGCCCCCGTCGTCAAAGCGCTTCAAGCCGACAGCGCCTTCGACTGCCGGCTCTGCCTCACCGGACAGCACCGCGACCTCCTCCACCCAATGCTCGATGTCTTCGGCCTGCGCCCGGACTTCGACCTCAACGTCATGAAGGAGGCCCAGCACCCCGCCGCGGTCATGGCCTCGATACTCACGCTGCTCACCGACCTCGTCAGGCAGGAGAAGCCCGACTGGCTCCTCGTTCAGGGCGACACGTCAACCGTCGCCGCCGCCTCCCTCGTCGCCTACCTCGAGTGGATCAAGCTCGGCCACGTCGAGGCCGGCCTCAGGACCTTCGACAAGCACCAGCCCTTCCCGGAGGAGATGTTCCGCCGCGTCGCCGACCTGGCCGCTGACCTCCACTTCGCCCCCACCGAGCGCGCCCGCTCCAACCTCCTCCGCGAGGGACACCCCGAGGCCACCGTCCACGTGACCGGCAACACCGTCGTGGACGCCCTCAGGATGGTCGCCGAGTGGCAGGGCGACGCGCCGCCCCCCCATCACAGCCTGCCGAAAGGCCTGGACGGGCAGCGCATCGTCCTGGTCACGGTGCACCGCCGCGAGAACCTGGGCCAGCCTCTCCTCCGCATCTGCCGGGCGCTGCACGGCATCGCCGGCAGGGTCAACGGCACGGCCCACCTTGTCTGCACCGTCCACCCCAATCCCAACGTCTCCACGGTGCTCCGGCGCGAGCTTGCTGGCCCCCCCAACATCTCCCTCATCCCGCCCCTGGACTACCTCGAGTTCGTCGCCATGATGCGGCGCTCCCACCTCATCCTCACCGACTCCGGGGGCGTCCAGGAAGAGGCCCCTACCTTCGGCAAGCCCGTCCTCGTCCTCCGAAACGTGACCGAGCGCCCCGAGGCCGTCGAGGCCGGCACCTCCTGCCTGGTCGGCACCGACGACACCGTCATCGTGCGCGAGGCCTGTCGGCTGCTAGAGGACTCAGCCGCCTACGACCGCATGTCGCACGTCGCGAACCCCTTCGGCGACGGACACGCCGCCGAACGCATCGCCGCCCTCCTCAAGGAGGAGCAGCCGGCAGCCCCTGAAACGGAGGAGACACAATGCGCGTCCTCGTAACCGGTGGAGCGGGATACCTGGGAAGCGTTCTCTGCCACCTGCTGCTCGAATCAGGACATCAGGTGCGCGTCGTCGACCGGCTCACATATGGTGGCGAAGCCCTCCTGGGCTGCTACGGCCACCCCGCCTTCGAGTTCGCCCTCGCAGACATTCGCGACTACCCCATCGTCACCGACCTGGTGGCGGGCTGCGATGCCGTCCTCCACCTCGCCGCCTTCGTCGGCGAGCAGCAGTGCCAGCGCAACCCCGACGAGACCGTAGCGCTCAACGACCACGCCACTCGCCGGCTCTTCGAGGCCGCAGCGAAGGCCGCCGTCGGCCGCTTCCTCTTCGCCTCCACCTGCAGCAGCTACGGCTACGTCGACTCGGGCGAGCCCGTGGACGAATCAGCCGCCCTCTCCCCCACCTCCCTCTACGCCGAGACGAAGGTCGCCGCCGAGAGCTACCTGATGGAGCAGGATTCAGGCGTGGCCACCACCATCCTTCGCTTCGCCACACTTGCCGGCCTCTCCCCCAGGATGCGCTTCGACCTCATCCTCAACGATCTGGTCAGAGCCGCCCACACCGAAAGGCGAATCGAGATCTACGGCCCCAACGGCTGGCGCCCACTCGTCCACGTCCGCGACGCCGCCCAGGCGCTCGTCGCCTGCCTCGCCGCCGAGCCCGATGTGGTCCGCGACGAGGTCTTCAACGTGGGCGTCACCTCCGAGAACTATCGCAAGCAGGAGCTCGCGGCCCTCGTCGCCGACGCCTTCCCCGGGACCCGCGTCGATGTCCTCGCCCAGCACGCCGACGCCCGCAGCTACCGCGTCAACTTCGACAAGATCGGCCGCACGCTCGGCTGGCAGCCGCGTTTCACCGCGGCCGACGCCGTCCGCGAGATCAAAGACGCGCTCGACAAGCGCGTGCTCCACAACCCCAGCGACCCGAGGTACGCCAACTGAACGCCGCAGGAGGAGCGATGCCAGACTACCGCATTCACCAGTGGGAACCCGCCTTCGGCCACGAGGAGGAGGCCGCCGTCGCCTCCGTCGTGGCCTCCGGCTGGGTCACCGAACACCGCCTCACCCGAGAGTTTGAGGCCCGCTTCGCCGCCTTCGTCGGTTCGCGCTTCTGCCAGGCCACCAACAACGGCACCGTCGCCATCACCCTCGCCCTCATGTCCCTCGGCATCGGCCCCGGCGACGAGGTCCTCGTCCCCGACCT
>CAZFGZ010000014.1:0-21291 GCA_964518585.1 uncultured Dehalococcoidia bacterium
GGCCTTGGCGATGCCCTTGCGCTCGGTGCCGAGGGCCTGGTCCATAAGGGCCTGCAAACGGAACCTTCAGTCCAGAGACCGACAGTCGCTGAGAGCATAGTACATGGCGGCCCCCGCCGCCAGGTGCCGAAAGACCCTGTCGTGGGCATGCGCGCGAAGTATCAGGCAGGCCGCCCTGGCTCATTCAAGCAGGCCCGCACGAGCGAGACAACCCTCTCGCGCATCTCCACTCGATTCGCCTCGGTGAGCTGGATGAGCCGGACATCGGGCCGGGCCTTGATGGAGTCGGCGAAGGGGTGAGGGCCCAGCAGGATGGTGCCCAGGAGACAGCGGCCGGCATCGAGCGCCTCCAGGACGGCACGGCGGAAGGAGGGCGAGAAGAGCTCCATTTTGCCGATCTCGTCCACGACCACCAGGCAGCGGCGCTCTACGGCCCTGCGGACGGCCGGCACGGCCACGCCATCGATGCCCGCGAGGTCCACCCCGTAGCGGCCGACGCGGTGAGGGCCGCGGATGTCGACGCTGGAGAGGGTAGCGGCGGCGCCATCGAGCGTGATGATCTGGAAGCCGCGGCGGCGGCCGTCGGGCGCCCGCATCTCCTGGGTGTAGAATCCGTCGGCGTCAACGGCCAGCGAGTCGATGACCCGGCGGATGAGGGTGGTCTTGCCGCAGCCCGGCCGGCCGGTGAGGAGAACGGCTGCCACGTTGGCTTCCCGATGCGGCCTAGGTGACCTTGAGCGGGACCTGCTGGCGGCAGAGGGGGCAGTCGGCGGGGTCGTGGGAAGCGATCTCGAGCTCGAGGCAGGCGAAGAAGGGGAGGTCATCGAAGGCGGCCTGGCCTCCCGTCCGGTCCACGAGCACGGCGACGCCGATGGGCTGGCCTCCGGCCTCCCTTATGGCGTCGAGCACCTGGCGGATGCTGCCGCCGGTGGTGAGGATGTCGTCCACGACGAGGACGCGCTCGCCGGGCTTGACCTCGAAGCCGCGGCCGAAGCGGCGCACCTGGCCGTCTCGCTCGGCGAAGATGCCGCGCAGGCCGAGCTGGCGGGCCACCTCATAGCTGAGGATGATGCCGCCGGTGGTAGGACCGGCCACCAGATCGGGCGCGGCATGGCGGAAGTGGTCGGCGATGAGGCGACAGAGGGTTTCGGTGTGCTGAGGATGTTGCAGCACCATGAACTTCTCGAGGTAGGTGCCGGAGTGGCGGCCGGAGGCGAGGCTGAAGTGTCCCTCCAGGATGGCGCCGGCCTCGCGGAAGACCTGGAGGACTGAGTCCTGGCTCATGGCTCCCTCCCCTATCGCAGGACTGATCCGTCAGCGGAACGACTGGACGGCGGGCCGGGGTTGCCGGCCCTTTCGTGCCGGGCAGAGCGGTCGGGCGCTCAGGGCGCCTCAAGCTGGATGTCGTGGTTGCCCACGAGGCCCCAGGCAGAGAAGGGCCAGTATGAGGCCCAGGCCTGGCCGATGATGTTCTCGTCCGGGAGCATCCAGCCGGCCGAGGAGTCGTAGCTGTTGGCGCGATTGTCGCCCAAGACGAAGTAGTTGTCGGCCGGCACCGTCTGGGGGCCGTAGTTCTTGTTCCCCTTGTCTGTGATGTACGGCTCGTCCAGGGCGACGCCATTGACGAAGACGGTGCCATTCTCGATCCTCACGGTGTCGCCGGGCTCGCCGATGATGCGTTTGATGAAGTCGCGGTCCGGGTTGTTGGGCGCGCGGAAGACCACCACATCGCCGCGGCGGGGGGCACGGAAGATGTGGCGCATGGGATTGTCGCCAGGATCGATGAAGGGCAGGAACTTGCTGATGGTCTCCAGGTTGATCTGGAAGTAGATGGCCTTGTTGACGAGTAGATACTGGCCGTCCTCGAGGGCCGGGTTCATGCTGCTGCCCTCGACGCGGAAGTTCTGGACGACGGCGCGCACCGCGAGGAAGATGAGGAGGGCGAGGATAGCGGTCTCGATGAGCTCGCGGGCGAAGCGGCGCGCTCTGGGACCCCAGCGAGCCCGCGGGACGGGAGGGGCAACCGCCCCGGCCGAAGGGCCGCCCTCCTGCGCGGAGGCAGGCCGGCCAGGAGGCAGCAGGAGTGGGGGCTCCGGCCCGCCCAGGTCGCCGGGCGGCGCCGGCGGCGCGAACCGGGGCGTCGGGTGCGGGGGGCCCTCGGGGTGCTCTTCGGAGGACATGCCGGGATTGGGGGGCCTATCCCCCTCTAACCAGTGAAACATAACAGCGTAAGCAGATTATAGCACAGGCCACTCCTGCGCCGGATAGGGCGATCCCCTCGGCGGAGGGTGGATTTCACCAGGATTGGCCCGGCGGGCGACAGGGAGAGGCCTGTGAGGGGCGGACCCCCCTCGCATACGCTCCTTGCCCGGCGCGGGGCGCCGATGCTAGAATGAAGCCGCTGGTACTTAGCGTCCGCCAAGCTAACTCCGGGAGCGGGCCATGGTCTTGAGCGATAGGACGATCAAAGAGGAGCTGGCGGCGGGTCGGCTCGGCATCGAGCCTCTGGACAGGGATTGCATCCAGCCCGCCAGCGTGGACGTGCACCTGGACCGGCAGCTACGGGTGTTTCGCACGGGGCGGCAGGCGTGCATCGACGTGCGGAAGCCTACGGAAGATATCACCGAGGTGGTGCAGATCGCGGACGACGAGCCGTTCTTCCTCCAGCCGGGGGAGTTCGCGCTGGGCAGTACCCTGGAGGTGGTGACCCTGCCGGAGGACATCGTGGCGCACGTGGAAGGGAGAAGCTCGCTCGGCCGGCTGGGCCTGCTGATCCACGCCACGGCGGGCTTCGTGGCGCCGGGGTGGACCGGCAAGCTGACGCTGGAGCTCTCCAACGTGGCGAAGATGCCCATATCCCTCCACTACGGAATGAAGATCGCCCAGATCTCCTTTCTGCGGATGTCCACGCCGGTGGAGCGGCCGTACGGCGACCCGAGCCTGGGGAGCAAGTACCAGGGGCAGATGGGTCCATCGGCCAGCCGCGCCCATGAAGACTTCGAGCGGAAGCGCTAGGGGCGGACCGATTCCATGGACCCCATGCAGCGCGCTCTGAGCCTGGCCCGTCAGGCGCTGGGACGCACCAGCCCCAATCCCGCTGTGGGCGCGGTGCTGGTGAAGGGCGGTCGCGTGGTGGGGGAGGGCTACTATCGGGGGCCGGGATCGCGGCACGCCGAGGTGGCAGCCCTCCGCCGGGCCGGCGAGGCCGCCCGCGGAGCCAGCATGTACGTGACCCTGGAGCCGTGCTGCCACCAGGGCCGCACTCCGCCCTGCACCCGGGCCATCCTGAAGGCGAGGGTACGGGAGGTCCACTTCCCCCATCTGGACCCGGATCCGAAGGTGTGCGGAAGGGGGCGGGCCGAGCTGGAGTCAGCAGGGGTGCGAGTGGTGACGGGCGAGGGCGAGCGGGAGGCGCGTCGCATCAATGAGGCCTACATCAAGCAGCGGACTACGGGCCTTCCCTTCGTGACCGCGAAGTTCGCGGCGAGCCTGGACGGGAAGATCGCGGCCGGGAGCGGCGACTCGCGCTGGGTGAGCGGACGGCAGGCGCGGCAGTGGGCTCACCGGCTGCGCGCGCGCATCGACGCGATCCTGGTGGGGGTGAATACGGTGCTGCTGGACGACCCTCAGTTGACAGCGCGACCGGGCGGGCGCGCGATGCGGCGGCAGCCCCTGCGAGTGGTGGCGGACAGCCGGGGGCGGACCCCGGCGTCGGCGCGGGTGGTCCAGGGGAGCGCGCCCACGCTGCTGGCGACGACCAAGGCATCGCCGCGAGGCTGGCGCCAGGCGATGGCCTCGGCGGGGGCCGAGGTGGCGCTCCTCCCGGCGGACCCGGAGGGGCGCGTGGACCTGCCCTCGCTGCTGCGGCTGTTGGGGGAGCGGGAGCTTCTTTCGTTGCTGGTGGAAGGAGGGGGGGAGGTTCTGGGCAGCTTCTTCGATGGGGGTCTGGTGGACAAGGTGGAGGCGATTGTGGCGCCAATGATCGTGGGGGGGAGTTCGTTTAGCGCGGTGGGCGGCCGCGGCGTGGAGCGCATGGCCGAGGCCCTGCGCCTCCACGAGGTGGAGGTGGAGCGGCTCGGCGGCGACCTGCTGGTGACGGGCTACACCCGTCGGCAGACATAGGAATAGGGGTCATAGAGATGGGAGTATTCACGGGGATAGTCGAGGAGATGGGGACCGTGCGGGAGCACGAGCCGGGGACGCTGGTGATCAACGCGCGGAAGGTGCTGCGCGGGACCAACCTCGGTGACAGCATATCGATCAACGGGGTGGACCTGACGGTGACGCACTTCGACGAGGAGGGGTTCACGGCCAACCTGATGCCGGAGACGTACCGGCGCAGCAACCTGGGCGAGCTGAAGCCGGGCGACGGGGTGAACCTGGAGCGCGCCGTCCCCCTGGGGGGTCGCATGGGGGGCCACTTCGTGCGGGGGATCTCGGAGGCTACGGGCAGGCTGAGCTCGCTGACGCCGGAGGAGGACGCGATCATCGTCCGCTACTCGGCGCCGCCGGAGATCCTGCGCTACGTGGTGGTGAAGGGTCCGATCGCGGTGGACGGGGTGAGCCTGACGGTCGTCGACCGCGACGAGTCCTCGTTCGCCGTCTCGCTGGTGGAGTACACGCAGGAGATGACGAACCTCGTTCGCAAGAAACCAGGAGATACGGTAAACTTGGAATCGGACATCATCGCCCACTACGTGGAGCAGCTTCTAGAGAGCCGCCTGTCCGGGTGAGAGATACGGGCAGGGTTTACCGGCTCGGAGCTGCCAAGGCTGGTAACGGGCCGGAAAGCAGGGCTTTCGGGCCGAAGCAGGGGTGCGATTATGGGTTTGGCGAGCATCGAAGATGCCATCGAGGAGTACCGGAAGGGGCGGTTCGTCGTCATCGTGGACGACGAGAGCCGGGAGAACGAAGGTGACCTGACCCTTCCCGGCCAGTTCGTGACTCCGGAGGCGATCAACTTCATGGCCCGGTACGGCCGGGGACTGATCTGCGTGCCGCTGACGGGCGGGCGGATCGACGAGATGGGGATCCCGATGATGGTGGGTCGCAATGAGTCGCGTTTCGGCACGCCCTTCACCGTCTCGGTGGAGGCGCGCAAGGGCGTGACGACGGGCATCTCGGCGCCGGACCGGGCCCGAACGGTGCAGGTGCTCATCGACCCGAGTACGACGCACGAGGACATAGTGATGCCGGGCCATATGTTCCCGCTGCGGGCCCGCGACGGGGGGGTGCTGGTGCGGGCGGGCCAGACGGAGGCGACGATCGACCTCTGCCGGCTCGCGGGCCTCTACCCGGCCGCGGTGCTCTGCGAGATCATGAAGGCGGATGGCACGATGGCCCGTTTGCCGCAACTGAAGCGCTTCGCCTCGCGGCATGGGCTGAAGATGATCAGCGTCAACCAGCTCATCAGCTATCGTCTGCGCAACGAGAAGCTGGTGGAGAGCGTGGCGGAGACGGTGCTGCCTACCGAGTTCGGCGAGTGGAAGGCGATCGCCTATCGCAGTAGGATCGATCCGGACGAGCACGTGGCCCTCGTGCTGGGCGACATCAGCGGGCCGGAGCCGGTGCTGGTGCGGATGCACAGCCAGTGCGTGACAGGAGACGTCTTCGGCAGCCTGCGCTGCGACTGCGGCGAGCAGCTCCGGGAGTCGATGCGGCGCATCAGCGCGGAGGGACGCGGGGTGGTGGTGTACATGCGGCAGGAAGGCCGGGGCATCGGCTTCCACAACAAGCTGCGGGCGTACGCGCTCCAGGATGGGGGGCTCGACACGGTCGAGGCGAACGTGGCGCTGGGCTTCCCTCCGGACCGTCGCGACTACGGCATCGGGATGCAGATCCTGGTGGACCTGGGCCTGAAGGACATCCGTTTCCTCACCAACAACCCGGCCAAGCGGTCGGGCCTGGAAGGGCACGGGCTGCACATGGTGGAGCGGGTGCCGATCCTCACCGAGCCCAACCGCCACAACGTCCGCTATCTGGAGACCAAGCGCAAGAAGCTGGGGCACCTCCTGCGGACGGAGGACGCGAGCCTGTAGGGGCGGCGAGCCTTGGGCAGGACCTTCGAGGGCAACCTGCAGGGGGAAGGGCTACGCCTGGTCATCGTGGTCTCCCGTTTCAATGACTTCGTGACGCAGCAGCTCCTGGAGGGCGCGCGGGGCGCCCTGGACCGCTACGGCGTGGGGGCGGATGAGGCGGACGTGGCCTACGTGCCCGGCTCGTTCGAGCTGCCGCTGGCGGCCCGCCGACTGGCCGAGAGCGGCCGCTACCATGCCATCATCTGCCTGGGGGCGGTCATCCGGGGGGAGACGCCGCACTTCGACTACGTGGCGGGGGAGGCGGCACGCGGCATCGCTCGGGTGAGCGCTGAGACGGGCGTTCCCAGCGTCTTCGGCGTGGTCACGGCCGACACTGTGGAGCAGGCGCTGGACCGTGCGGGCGGCAAGGTCGGCAACAAGGGATATGACGCGACGGTCACGGCCATCGAGATGGCCAACCTCATGAGGCAACTGGAGGAGGCGGAGCCTGACAAGCGCCGCGATGGCTGACAACAACGTTAGGGCAGCGCTGAGGGAGCCGTTCGGCACGATGCTCCACCTGCCTCGTGACGGGGCAAGTGCGGGCGAAAGGGTTATACTTCTCCTGAGCGCAGCGAAGGAATGGCGGTGAGGAGGCCTGAGATGGCGGACAGCGAGATCATCTTCGCCGTGGAGGAGTCGCCTGAGGGCGGCTACGAGGCCAGAGCCCTGGGCTACTCCATCTACACGCAGGCAGACAGCCTGGAGGAGCTCAGGAGGCTGGTCCAGGACGCCGTCCGCTGCCACTTCGAAGAGGCCAACCGGCCGCGGGTGATCCGCCTGCACGTCGTGAAGGACGAGGTCATCCCTGCGTGAAGCTTCCGCGAGACCTCGCGGGCGGAGAACTGGCCTCTCTTCTCCGTCGCTATGGGTATGAGATCAGCAGACAGACGGGCAGCCACCTGCGCCTGACCTCAATGAGCAAGGGGACCGAACACCACATCACGATCCCCCGTCACAAGTACCTCAGGCTGGGGACCTTGAGCGCCATCCTCACGGATATAGCCTCCTACCTGGAGATGGAACGAAGCGGCCTAGAGGAGGAGCTATTCGGGCGGTAGCGCCAGGGCCCGGCTTAGCAGCGAACGCTACACCTCTATCTGACATGTCCTGAGACAGCACAGGGCCTTTCGCCGAAACCCCCTTCGCTGGTATGCTGGGGGCGTTCGCGCCCCGGAAGCGGGCTGAGGCTTGAGTGGAGGCTGAGTTGGCAGAGCCGAAGGAGAAGTTCCCGGAGGAGGAGCCCGACGAGGGCTCATGGGAGCGCCTGGAGGGGGAGGAGCCAGATAGCTCCACCCGCCAGGTGCTGAATCTAGCGCATCAGGCGATAGGGAAGTTCCCGGAGCTGCCGCAGCGCTACCGACGTTTCGCGGGGCCGGCGGCGGTCGTGTCGACGGCGCTGACGGTGCTGGCGGGCATCGCGGTGGCCCGGCGGCTAAGGCGGGGGCAGCCGCCGGAGCGCATCCTGGAGGAGCTGACTCAGGAGGAGATCGAGAACGCGGCGACCAAGGCCCAGCGGGCCAATCGCCTGCGGCGCATGATCTGGCGCGTCGCCCGCCGGCAGCCACAGCAGCCGGAGGGCGACTCCTCGTGAGGGGTCGAGTCTATGTGTGGGGGTGGGGAGAGGCGGGGAAGGCTGATGACGGCCGGCTGGTGAGGCTGCTGGTCCGGTTCGGCATCAACGCCGCGGCGCTTTTCCTGGCGAGTCAGTGGATACGGGGCATCGAGATCGGGGGCTGGCAGTCGCTACTGATCGCTGCCGCCCTCTTCGGCATCATCAACACCCTCATCCGTCCCGTTGTGCTTGCCCTGAGCTGTCCCCTGCTGGTGGTGACGCTGGGGCTGTTCACGCTGGTGGTGAACACAGCGATGCTGGCCCTGACCGCGTGGGCGTCCGGCCGTCTGGACCTGGAGTTTGAGGTGGACGGGTTTCGGGCAGCCTTCTTGGGCGCCCTGCTTATCAGCGCCGTCAGCGTGGTGCTGAGCGCGACGGTGGGCCGGAAGGTACGGGAGGTCCTCAGGTAACCTTGTAGACGCTGTCTCCACCCCGGCAGCGTTCGGCGACCTTGATGCCGATGGCATCGCCCGCCTTGGCCTCCTCCACGCTCTCGTGCTCGATCTGCATGGAGTCGACCACCTGCTCCAGGTCGGTGGTGTGCCCCGTGATGTGGATGGTGTCACCCACCTTGAGGGGACCCACCAGGTCGATGCCGACGACCCCGATGCGGGCGAAGTAGTCCTTCACCTTCCCGACCAGCTCCTCGGCCATAGCGTTGCCCTCCTTGTGCCAGCAGGGGCGTGATTTGCGGTCATTCTACCGCTTCTGAGCGATCCTTGGAAGTAGCGGTGTCCGAGGCTTGTGGGGCGAGGCTGGGAGCGGCGGGCGGCCATTGACAGCAAGGACGCGGGGTCATAGAATTCTAACAGAAGCAGGTTAACTTGCCAGGATTAGAGAGATTTGCCTAGGTTTTCGCGCGGCGATTCCCCTCCCGACCAGGCTGAGGGCTCCCCCGAGGGGGAGCGCTGGGTGAGGCTGCGGGAGGCGCGCCGCCTGCTGGGGGTGGACGACTCGACGCTGCGCCGCTGGGCCGACTCGGGTCATCTGCGCACCTTCCGCACCCCCGGGGGTCACCGGCGGTTCGCGGAATCCTGCCTTCGGGCCTTCCTGGTGCAGCGGCAGGGAGAGCAGCAGGGCCAGCAGGACGCCGGGGAGCTGGCGACGGCACGCATCCGGCGGCGCCTTCAGCGAGGCCGGGAGCACCAGGCAAGCTGGTACGCGAGCATGGACGAGGAGAGCCGGAGGCGGCTGCGGCCGCTGGGGCGGCACCTAACCTCGCTGGCGTCGGCGTACCTGACGCAGCGGCGGCGGCGGCCGGCGCTGCTGGAGGAGGCGCGCGACACGGGGCGGGTGTACGGGCGAGAGCTGGCGGCCTCGGGGCTGCGGCTGTCGGAGACGGTGGAGGCGTTCGCCTTCTTCCGGCGGAGCCTGGCGCAGGCGGCGCGCGACGCGAGCCAGTCGAGCGGGGCGTCGGCGGAGGCGACCCTGGAGGCCTCGGAGCAGCTCATGGGGCTGGCCGACGAGGTGCTGGCGGGGATCGCCGAGGCCTACGAGTCGCCAGCAGGACAGGAGTAGGACGGGACAGGATGCTAGGGGTCACGAGACTGCTGTGCGGTACGGCCACACCGGGCGATGCCCTGCGCTTCGGGAGGGAGACGGGGCGGCTGCCTCCGCACCTGCTGCACTACTCGGAGGACAAGAGGCCGGTGGTGGTGTGGAACCTGACCCGTCGCTGCAACCTGCACTGCGCCCACTGCTACAGCGACTCCTTCGACCGGGAGTACGAGGGCGAGCTGAGCACGGCGGAGGCCAGGGGCGTGATCGAGGACCTGGCGGCCTTCGGGGCGCCGGTGATCCTGTTCTCGGGAGGCGAGCCGCTGCTGCGGCCGGACCTGTTCGAGCTGATCGGCTACGCGCAGGAGCACGGCATCCGGGCGGTCCTCTCGACCAACGGGACGCTGATCACGGGGGAGCTGGCGCGGGAGATGCAGGGGCTGGGGCTGTCCTACGTGGGGGTGAGCCTGGACGGGCCGGAGAAGGTGCACGACAAGTTTCGCGGCAAGAAGGGGGCCTTTCAGGAGAGCCTGCGGGGAATCCACCAGTGCCTGGAGGCAGGGCTGCGCGTGGGCCTGCGCATCACGCTCACGCAATACAACGCGACGCACGTGGACTACTTCTTCGACCTGATCGAGGAGGAGGGCATCCCCCGGATGTGCTTCTATCACCTGGCGTACGCGGGCCGGGGGGACCGCATCGTGAAGAGCGACCTCTCGCACGAGGAGACGCGGCGGGTGGTTGACCGCATCTTCGAGCGGACCGTGGACCTGCACCATCGCGGCCTGACGAAGGACATCCTGACGGTGGACAACCACACCGACGGGGTCTATCTGTACCTGAGGGTGCGGCGGGAGGAGCCGGAGCGGGCCGACGAGGTCTACCAGCTTCTACGCTGGAACGGGGGAAACCAGTCGGGGGTGGCAGTGGGGGACATCGACAACCTGGGGAACGTGCACGCGGACCAGTTCTCGTGGCACTACAGTTTCGGGAACGTGCGGGAGCGCCCCTTCAGCCAGATCTGGACGGACACATCGGACCCGGTGATGCGGGTGTTGAAGGAGCGGCGGGGGCAGATCAAGGGGAAGTGCTCGCGGTGCCCGTACTTCGAGGTCTGCAACGGCAATCTCAGGGTGCGCGCGGAGTCCTACTACGGAGACCGCTGGGCGGAGGACCCCGCGTGCTATCTGAGCGACGAGGAGCTGGGGATCACGGAGCCCTACGAGCGGCTGAGGCCCGCGCGGGTCCGGAGGGACCCTTTCGCCCGCGCGGCGGCCGGCGGCGGTGACGCCTCGTAGGGGGTGGACTGGCGGCGGTGGGCTACTATCCGATCTTCGTGGAGCTTGCTGGCCGGGCCTGTGTGGTCATCGGCGGGGGCGAGGTTGCCCAGCGCAAGGCCGAGGGCTTGCTTCAGGCGGGGGCACAGGTCCGCGTGGTCAGCCCGACGCTGACGCCGACCCTGGAGGCGCTGAAGGCGGAGGGCCGAGTGGAGCATGTGGCCCGGGAGTACCGGGAGGGGGACCTGAAGGGCTGCGAGCTGTGCCTGGTGGCCACCGACGACCCGTCGGTGAACGAGCGGGTGGCCCGGGAGGGGAAGCACCGCCGGGTGTGGGTCAACGCCTCGGACGACCCCAAGAACTGCGACTTCATCCTGCCCTCGGTCGTTCGGAAGGGGGAGGTTGTGGTGGCGGCGTCCACGGGCGGGGCGAGCCCGGCCCTGGCGCGGCGGCTGCGGGAGGAGCTGGAGACGTATCTATCGGAGGAGACGCCCGCCTTGGCGAAGCTGCTGCGCGAGGTGCGGCGGGAGCTGCGGGAGCGGGGCATCCCGGTGGAGGCAGAGGCCTGGCAGCGGGCCATCGGAGGGCGGCTGAGGGCGCTGCTGGCGCAGGGACGCTACGACGAGGCGAAGGCGCGGCTGCTGGCGTCGCTGGGGACAGGGCCGGGCGATCAGAGCGAGGTGTAGGACCGTGCATCCCTCGGTGGTAGGAATCAGCTACAAGACGGCGCCCGTGGAGGTACGGGAGCGGTTCGCGTTCGGGGCGGACGAGCTGCCGGGGGCGCTTTCGCGGCTGGGCCAAGAGTTCGAGAGCGCCGCCATCCTCTCCACATGCAACCGCACGGAGGCGTACGTGACAGCATCCCAGGGCGTGAAGGACGCCCGGCCGGTCTTGCGGGTGCTGGCCGAGCTGAAGGGCGCCCGCGAACCCAACCTGGATGCGTTCTATGTGTACAACGGCAGCCAGGCGGCCCGTCATCTCTTTCGGGTAGCCGCAGGGGTCGAGTCCATGGTTCTGGGTGAGGCGGAGATCCTGGGACAGGTGCGGACGGCCTTCGCCGCGGCGACGGCGGCGGGCACCTTCGACGCTCTGCTGTCGCGGCTGTTCCACTCGGCGATCCGGGTAGGGCGGAGGGCGCGCAGCCAGACGGACATCGGGCGGCACGCCGTATCGATCAGCTCAACGGCGGTGTCTCTGGCGCGCCGCACGCTGGGCGACCTGGACTCGCGCAGCGTGCTGGTGGTGAGCGCGGGCGAGGCAGGCAAGCTCACCGCGCGCAACCTGGTCGAGCGGGGGGCGTCGCGCATCCTGGTGACCAGCCGGACCTTCGAGCGGGCCGTACAGCTTGCCGCCGACCTGGGCGGCACGGCCATCCCGTTCGAGGAGCTGGGGGAGGCGCTGGCCCGGTCGGACATCGTCATCACCTCCACGGGGGCACAGGGCTTCCTGATCGGGAGGGGGCTGATGGCCGAAGTGGTTGCCCAGCGCGAGGGCCGGCCTCTCTTGCTCATCGACATAGCGGTGCCACGAGACGTGGACCCAGCGGTACGAGAGCTCCCGCACGTGCACCTGTACGACATCGATGACCTGCGGGCGGTGTCGGAGGAGAACCTGGAGGCGCGCGAGCGCGAGGTGGAGAAGGTGGAGGCTCTCGTGGAGGAGGAGATGGCGCGCTTCAGCGAGTGGTGGCGCTCCCGGGCGGTCATTCCCACGGTGGCGTCGCTGCGGGAGCGGGCCGAGCGGATCCGGCGGGAGGAGGTGGCACGCACACTCAGGCGGCTGCCGGACCTCTCGGAGGAGGAGCGACTGCGGGTGGCGGCGATGGCCTCCGCGATCGTCAAGAAGCTGTTGCACGCGCCGATCGCCCGTCTGAAGTCATCGGGCGACGGCGAGCGCCACGCCTCGGCCGTACGCGAGCTGTTCGACCTGGACCGAGACGCGGCGGAGGACTAGTGGTGGCCGGGCGGCCGGTACGGGTGGGCAGCCGGGGCAGTCAACTGGCGCTGCGCCAGACCGAGGAGGTGGTGGCGGCGCTGCGGGTGTTGCATCCGGGGCGGGAGTTCTCGGTGTGCGCGGTGCGCACAGAGGGCGACCGCCGCGCGCGAGCGTCGCTGTCGCGCATTGGGGGCCAGGGTGTATTCGTTCGCGAGCTGGAGGCGCGGCTGGCGGCAGGCGAGGTGGACCTGGCAGTGCATAGCCTCAAGGACGTGCCTACGGAGCTGGCCTCGGGCTTGACGCTGGCGGCGGTTCCGGCGCGGGGGGACCCGCGCGACGCCCTGGTGAGCCGCGGCGGCGTCGTTCTGGCAGAGCTACCAGCGGGCGCGCGAGTGGGGACGGGTAGCGCGAGGCGGGCGGCGCAGGCGCGGGCCTCGCGGCCGGACCTGGAGTGCGTCGATATGAGGGGCAACGTGGACACGCGCCTGCGGCGGGTGCGCGAGGGCTCGGTGGACGCGGTCATCGTGGCGGCGGCGGGACTGGCCCGCCTGGGCCGGCTGGGGGAGGCGGCGGAGGTGCTGGAGCCGGAGGTGATGCTCCCGGCGGCCGGGCAGGGCGCCCTGGCGGTGGAGGCGCGGGCCGATGACGGCGAGCTCTGTCGTCTGGTGGCGCCGCTGGAGGATCGAAAGGCGCGGGCGGAGGCGGAGGCGGAGCGCGCCTTCCTGCGGCGCCTGGGGGGCGGCTGCCGGCTGCCCGTGGGCGCGCTCGGCGAGGTGGAGGGCCCGACGCTGCGGCTGCGGGCGTTCGTCGGCGACGGGCGGGGGGAGCGCGTCCTGCGAGAGGAGATGAGCGGCCGCCTCGAGGAGGCGGAGGCGCTGGGGACTCGCCTGGGCGAGAGGCTGCTCTCCATGGGGGCGGCCGAGTTCATGGCGGAGTCGGTGCGGTGAACGCAGCGGGCAAGGTGTGGCTGGTGGGGGCGGGCCCGGGGGACCCCGGGCTGCTTACGCTGGCGGGCGCGGCCTGTCTGGGCCGGGCGGAGGTGGTTGTATACGACCGCCTGGTACACCCTCGCCTGGTGGAGTTGGCGCCCGCGGGGGCGGAGCGCGTCTACGTGGGCAAGGAGACGGGCGGCCACAGCCTGAGCCAGGACGAGATCAACGCCCTCCTGGTAGCCAGGGGGCGCGAGGGGAAGCGGGTCGTGCGGCTGAAGGGCGGCGACCCCTACGTGTTCGGACGCGGGGGCGAGGAGGCGGAGGCGCTGGCAGCGGCGGGCGTCGCGTTCGAGGTGGTGCCGGGGGTGACGTCGGCGGTGGCCGCGCCGGCCTACGCGGGCATCCCCGTGACGCACCGGGGGCTGGCCTCGTCGGTGGCCGTGGTCACGGGACACGAGGATGCGGCCAAGGAGGAGTCGAGCATCGACTGGGCGAAGCTGGCCACGGGCGTCGATACGCTGGTGCTGCTGATGGGCGTAGCCAACCTGCCACACATCGCCGAGCAGCTCGTGCGGCACGGGCGGCCGCCCGAGACGCCGGCAGCCGTCATCGAGTGGGGGACGCTGCCACGGCAGCGCACGGTGTCGGGCACGCTGGGGGAGATCGCCCGGCGGGCGGCCGAGGCAGGCGTGAAGCCGCCCGCGGTGACGGTGGTAGGAGAGGTGGCGCGCCTGCGCGAGACGCTGCGCTGGTTCGACAATCGGCCGCTCTTCGGGAAGCGGGTGCTGGTGACGCGCACGCGGCGGCAGGCCAGCGTGCTGTCGCAGGCCCTTGGCGAGGCGGGGGCGGAGGCCATCGAGCTGGCGGCCATCGAGATCGAGCCGCGGGCGGACGCCGGCGCGGTGCAGGCGGCCATCGACGGCCTGCGGGGCGGAGCGTACGCCTGGGCCGTCTTCACGAGCGCGAACGGCGTCGAGGTGTTCTTCGGGCACCTGCGGGAGCGAGGGCTGGACGCGCGCGCCTTCGGCTCGACGATGGTGGCGGCCATCGGGCCCGGAACGGCCGAGGCCCTGGCCGGCGAGGGCATCAGGGCGGACGTGGTGCCGGAGGAGTTCGTGGCCGAGGGGCTGCTGCGGGCGCTGGCCGAGCATGAGCCGGCGGGGCTGCGGGTCCTCGTGGCGAGGGCGGAGGGCGCGCGGCGCGAGCTGATCGAGGGGCTGGAGGGGCTGGGCACGCGGGTGGACGAGCTGATCCTGTACCGCTCGGCGGTGCCGCGGGAGCCGGACGTCGAGGGGCTGCGGCGGCTGCGGGCGGGGGAGGTGGATATCGTGACCTTCGCCAGCTCGTCGGCGGTGCGGAACCTGGTCGAGATGCTGGGGGGTGAGCTGGAGCCGCTGCGGGGGCCGCTCATCGCCTGCATCGGGCCGGTGACGGCGGGGACGGCGGAGGAGCTGGGGTTGACCGTGGGGCTCGTGTCGGATGAGCATACGATCCCGGGGCTGGTGGCGGCGCTGGAGGAGCACTTCTCGCGGACCGGTGACACAGAGCCATGACGGAACTGCAAAGGGTTCGAAGCATCTGGACCCGCTGGGCCGGCATCTACGACCTGCGCGTGAGGCTGTTCCTGCGCTGGCGCAGGGCTGCCCTCGAGGCGCTGCGGCCTCGACCGGGGGACACGGTGCTGGACCTGGCCTGCGGCACGGGGCTGAACTTCCCTTACATCGTCGAGTGGATCGGCGGCGAGGGCAGGGTCGTGGGGGTGGACTGCACGCGGGCGATGCTGGAGCGGGCGCGAGGGAAGCTGGCCCGCCATCGCTGGGACGGCGTGGCGCTGGTGGAGGGGGACGCGGCCAGGCTGCCTTTGGCCAGCGAATCGTGCGACGCGGTGCTGTGCTCGTACTGCATGGTGGTCATACCGGACTACCGGGGGGCGATAGCGGAGGCGGTGCGCGTCCTGAAGCGCGGCGGGCGGCTGGTGCTGCTGGAGGGGAAGCGCGGCTCGGCGCTGTGGTCGAGGGTGTTGTTGGACCCGATGGTGGCGTTCGCGGGCTGGTTCGCTGCTATCGATCTGGATCGGAGGCCGTGGGAGGAGCTGCCGGGCCTTCTCGAAGGGGTTTCCCGGAGTGAGCATCTGGGCGGGATAGTGTACGTTGCGAGCGGGACGAAGGGGCACAGCGCGTGAGGGGAGAGCTTGGCGATGATGCTGGGGTGAGGGGTGCGCGATGAGCGCAGGACAACGTGACGAGCCACTGTCTTCGAATGACCTGATGGCCGAGTTCATTCAGGCTCTGACTGAAGAGATCGAGGCCATCAAGGCGGGGAAAGGTGGCTCAGTAACGCGTATCTTTGATGGCCGCTTTGTGAGGGCTGATGGCGGCATCTTTGTGTACTCCTTCACCCTTGAGAACTTCATAGCGACAATTGATGACTCCCCTGCGGAAGTTGAAGTGGGTGGTTCGCGGTATCAGGGCCAAATCATCCAGACGCAGGGCCTAGAGGTTATCGTTGGGGTAGAACATGACTTTGGCCCAAGCATCCCCGAGGCCCGTCTGAGAACCAACCTCTACTTCCTGCACGAGATTCTGAAGAAGAAGTTCGAAGCGGTTGGCGAGGGAGACGCCTCAGCGGACTTTTCCCTTGCTCAGAGCATCTTCGAGGCCAAGATACCGGCTTCTCTGAAAGCGGCGGAGTTGCCGCCGCTCGAACCACACGTGACCATGCCCAATCCCAGCCAGCTGGCAGCGATCGAGATGTCTCAGGTTCAGGAGACGACCCTTCTTTGGGGGCCCCCAGGAACCGGCAAGACGGAAACACTAGCCCGCACTGTCGAGTGCTTCATCAAGCGAGGAATGCGTGCCCTTGTCGTAGCGCACGCCAATGCGGCCGTCGACGAGGCGACGGAAGACATCGCAGCGATATTGAAAGGCACCGCCTACTACAACGAGGGGAGAATAATCCGTCTTGGCAACGCTCAGAAGCAGACCTTGAGGGACGAGTACGATTTGGTGCTCTTGGATGGAATCGCTGAGCGACTTGCCGGCACCCTGAAGCAGGAACGGGACGAGTTGGAGCGACGAAGCCTTGACATCGAACAGGCGCTGGCGCAGTTGAGCTCGGCTGTAGATGCCATCCGCGAACGCGGATCGCTTTCGGCACAGGTAGCGCAACTAGCCGACGCGCTCGCGTCGAGCAAGCAAAGCACTTCTGAGCTAGGCAGGCAGGCTGCTGAACGGGAGAATAGCCTGGCTAGTCTTCGCGCGAAGCTAGAAAGAGCAGTGAGATTGGGACGGGTGAGGCGCTTCCTGCTCGCTCTGGATCCGGCGAAGATACGCCGAGAGATAGATCGAATGGCGGGGCAGATTCACAGTCTACACCGCCAACTCCGCGAACGCGAATCGCAGTATGAGCGTATCGCAGAGGAACTCGGCAAAGCGAGAGGTCGGCTAACCGCTATTGAAGAACGACTCCACACGCTTCTAGGACAAACACAACTCTCCGAAAAGGAGCTGCTAGCGCGCGAACAGGAACTCAGCGCCGAGAGGGAGAAGATAACGGCGCGCAAGGCCGAGATTCAGAAGGAGCTCGAGGAGATTCAAAGACGTATCCTATCCGAGGCGATGGTCGTTTGCACCACGTTAACCAAGACTTTCACGGCAAAAGAACTCCCCGATGTGCCGTTTGATGTCCTCGTGGTAGATGAGGCGAGCATGGCCCCTATGCCGCACCTGTACTGGGCTTTGGGCCGTTGCCGAAGAGCAACAGTGATCGTAGGTGACTTCCTGCAGCTGCCGCCGATTTGCGTGGCCGATGGGGAGATGGCACAGAAGTGGCTGGGACGGAGCATCTACAGCCAACTGGGCGTGCCGAGCGAGGCAAACCGGGCAAAGCAAGATAGCAGGATACGGCTACTGGATCGCCAGTATCGTATGCACCCAGACATCTCGAAAGTCGCAAACGACCTATTCTACGACAACCTCCTCAAGGACGACCCGAGTGTCTACGGCCATATCGTCTCGGAGGGTCTAAGCGACTCAGCGCTCACTGTTGTCGATACCTCTGTAGCGTCTCCTTGGTGCAGCCGACTAAGTACAGGCGGCAGGTTCAACATCTACAATGCTCTGCTTGCGGCGACAACGGCAGCGCGAGTGATTGATGGCACTGCCCCGGACACTCCCAACGTTGGAATCATAACCCCTTACGCAGCTCAAGCTAGACTCATTCGGAAGATGATCGAAGACATGCGGCTGGAGATCTCGCCGGACTCAGTCTCAACGGTTCACAGGTTCCAAGGGGGCGAACGGGACGTCATCGTTTTTGACACCGCAGAGGGACCAGGAGTAAGGATCGCCCCCATGCTTGGTGAGACCAAGGGTGACTCCGACGCCCCCTTGCTGCTCAATGTCGCGATGACCCGCGCGAGGTGCAAGATCTTCTTGATCGCCAATTTGAAGTACCTCAAGGGCGGACTCTCTCCTGGCACCGCTCTATACAGAATCATTCAGGCCTTCGAGAGGGACGGACAGCGGATCAACTGCACAGAAATCGTGGACTCATATTTCAGTCGCGACTTTGAGAAATGGGTCGGCGAATTCATCGATCTGGCACAGCGAGAGGCGACTGAACCGCCCGACGGGTCGCTATTCAGCGAACACAGCTTCTACCCCGTATTCTTAGAGGATTTGCGCAACGCGAAAGAAGAGGTCATCATCCTTTCCCCCTTCGTGTCTGTCAAACGGTCTGGCCAGTTCATGGAGCTATTCCAGGTGCTCGCGCAGAGAGGAGTCAAGATCAGGGTGTACACCCGTCCGCCGAGGGGCCAAGTGGGCGATTTCGCGTTGAACGCAGCAGAGGTGATTGAGCAGATGCGGGCGATAGGAGTGGAGTTGATAGAGCGCTGGAGAATGCACCAGAAGGTGGCGATAGTGGACCGCAAGATTGCCTGGGAGGGCAGCCTTAACATCCTGAGCCACCGCGATTCCGGAGAGCAGATGCGGCGGTTGCCGTTCGACAAGGCCGTGAACGAGCTGGTGCGGCTTTGCGAGGTAGATGAATCATCTGGGGTGGACACGCGTGGTGCGCGCGAGCCAGTGCGCACGGTAGAGCTATGTCCCGTATGCGGCAAGTACGAAATGGTAGTACGTATCAGCAGGTATGGCGCTTTTCTTTCCTGCCCTGACAGGCAGTGTCCCGGGAAGCGCAACGTAAACAAGTGGGATCGGATCACAACCCATACCCTTTGCCCCGAGACCGGTCACGCCATGATTCTCCGAGTGGGTGCCAGGGGTCCCTTCCTGGGATGCTCGGATTATCCCAACTGCAGAAAGACGCTGGGCATCAGATGACCACTCATAGCAGCAATCAGCCGTTCGCCCGCTTCCGGCGGGTGCGGCGGACGGGGGCGCTGCGGGAGCTGGCGCGCGAGACGCGGCTCGCAGCGCAGGATTTCGTCTATCCGCTGTTCGTCAGGCACGGGTCCGGAGTGCGCGAGGAGATCGCGTCGATGCCCGGCCAGTACCACCTGTCGGTGGACCAGCTAGCGGCGGAGGCGGAGGAGCTGCGCGAGCTGGGCATCCCGGCGGTGCTGCTGTTCGGGCTGCCCGCGGCCAAGGACGAGGCGGGCTCGGAGGCCTACGCGGACGACGGCATCGTGCAGCGGGCGGTGCGCGCGCTCAAGGCCGCCGCGCCCGAGCTGGCCGTGATCACCGACGTCTGCCTGTGCGAGTACACCAGCCACGGCCACTGCGGGCTGGTCGTGGACGGGGAGGTGGACAACGACGCCACGCTGGAGCTGCTGGCGCGGACGGCTGTCTCGCACGCGCGGGCCGGGGCCGACATGGTGGCGCCGTCGGACATGATGGACGGGCGGGTGGCGGCGATCCGGCGGGCCCTCGACGAGGGGGGCTTCGCGCAGACGCCTATCCTGGCGTACGCGGCGAAGTACGCCTCCGCGTTCTACGGGCCGTTCCGGGAGGCGGCGGAGTCGGCGCCTGCCTTCGGGGACCGTCGCGGCTACCAGATGGACCCGCCGAACGTTCGGGAGGCGCTGCGGGAGATGGAAGCGGACCTCGAGGAAGGGGCGGACATCGTGATGGTGAAGCCGGCCCTCGCCTACCTGGACGTGCTGGCGCGGGCGCGGCAGCGCTTCGATGCGCCGCTGGCGGCCTACAACGTGTCGGGGGAGTACGCGATGGTGAAGGCGGCGGCGGCTCAGGGCTGGCTGGACGGGCAGCGGGTGACGCTGGAGATACTGACGGCGATCAAGCGCGCCGGGGCGGACATCATCATCACCTATCACGCGAAGGAGGCGGCACGCTGGCTGCGAGAGGGGTCGGGCCGGTGAGACGTTTCCGGGCCGTCGTCTTCGACTGCTACCAGACGCTGGTGAGCCTGCCCACGGACGGCCGGCAGCGCGCCTTCGACGAGCTGGCGCGGCGGCTCGGGCTGAGCCTGCCTCCGGGAGAGCTGCACCGGCGGTGGCGGGAGATGGGGCGCGAGGTTGGGCCCAACGACCCGCGGCCGCGACGGTCGCCGCTGGACGGCCCGTTCCCATCGTTCCGGAGCTTCGGGGACCTCTGGCTGGAGCGGTTCGGGGAGTTCTTCCGGCGGCTGAACATCGACGCGGAGCCGTCGGTGGGCGTCGATGCCTACATCCAAGCGCACACCATGGCTTCGGCTTTTCCCGACGTGCGCCCGGCGCTGGAGGCGCTGCGCCCCCACTACCGCCTGGCGGTCCTCTCCGACGCCGACACCAGCTTCCTGGGGGCCTCGGTGGCGGCCACCGGGGTCAGCTTCGAGGTGGTGCTGTCGTCGGAGGAGGTGAGCGCCTACAAGCCCCACGTCTCCATCTTTCGGGAGATGTCGCGTCGGCTGGAGGTGAGCCCGCCGGGGATCGTGTACGTGGGCGACGGCCTCTGGCGGGACGTGGCAGGGGCGAAGAACGCGGGGATGGCCGCCGTCTGGCTGAACCGTGAGGGCCGCGCGCGGGGCGAGGAGGATGCGGCTCCGGACTGGGAGATCGCCTCCCTCGAGGAGCTGCCCGCGCTGCTGGAGTCGCAGCGCAGCGGGGGGCGTTGACGTGAGCCGCTCCGTGGACCGCTCCCGCGAGATCTTCGCGCGCGCCCAGCAGCACCTGGTGGGGGGCGTCAACAGCCCGGTGCGGGCCTTTCGGGCCGTCGGGGGGGAGCCGCTGGTGATGGCCCGGGGGCGCGGCGCGCACGTCTATGACGTGGACGGCAACGAGTACATCGACTACCTGTGCTCGTGGGGTCCGCTCATCCTGGGCCACGCCCACCCGGCGGTGGTGGAGGCTCTGCGGCAGGCCGCCGAGCGGGGCACGAGCTTCGGCACGCCCACCGAGATGGAGGCGGAGATGGCGCGCCTGGTGGTGGAGGCGGTGCCCTCGGTGGAGATGGTGCGCTTCGTGAACTCGGGGACCGAGGCGACGATGTCGGCGCTCCGCCTCGCGCGGGCCTACACGGGGCGCGACAAGATCCTGAAGTTCGAGGGGTGCTACCACGGGCACGGCGATGGGCTGCTCGTGCGGGCGGGATCGGGCATGGCGACTTTCGGGCTGCCCGATAGCCCGGGCGTGCCCGCATCGTTCGCGCGGGAGACGCTGGTGGCTCCCTACAACGATCGGCAGGCCGTGGAGAGCCTCTTCCAGCGCCACGGCGAGGAGATCGCCGCGGCGATCATCGAGCCGGTGGCGGGGAACATGGGCGTGGTGCCGCCAGCCGAGGGCTTTCTGCCGTTTCTGCGGGAGCTAACGCAGAGGGCGGGCAGCCTCCTCATCTTCGACGAGGTCATCACCGGCTTCCGGCTGGCCTACGGCGGGGCGCAGGCGGTGTACGACGTCTCCCCGGACTTGACGTGCCTGGGCAAGATCATCGGCGGCGGGCTGCCGGTGGGGGCCTACGGAGGGCGCCGCGAGATCATGGAGCAGTTGTCTCCCGTGGGGC
>CAZFGZ010000015.1:0-20807 GCA_964518585.1 uncultured Dehalococcoidia bacterium
ATAGGGCCGCCCGCACTCTGCTGGGCGGAGCCCCCTCGCGCTGTGGCGTCTTACTTGCGGGCGACGACGCGCTCATGCTAAAAACGGCTGGATAGCGGAGTTGGCCCATCCGGGGCCGGGGAAAGCGAAGGCGTGTTCAAGAAGCTGCTGGTGGCTAATCGGGGGGAGATCGCTCTGCGGGTCATGCGCACCTGTCGAGAGATGGGCATCGCCGCAGTGGCCGTGTACTCCGACGTGGACCGCAATGCCCTTCACGTCCGCTATGCCGACGAGGCCTATCTGTTGGGGCCTGGGCCGCCTCGCGATAGCTACCTGAACATCCCACGGATCATCGAGCTAGCGCGTCGCTGCGGAGCGCAGGCTATCCACCCCGGCTACGGCTTCCTGTCGGAGAACGCCGACTTTGCCGAGGCTTGCCACGACGCTGGCATCGCTTTCGTTGGGCCCCCGCCCGAGGCCATGCGCCTGCTTGGCGACAAGGTGGCGGCCCGCCGACGGATGCGCGAGTCGAACGTGCCGGTCATCCCTGGCGTAGATGCGGTCGTGGACTACGGGGCGGCCACGGTGGCCGCCAAGAAGGTGGGCTATCCGGTCCTCATTAAGGCGGCCGCCGGGGGTGGCGGCAAAGGTATCCGCCTCGTGCGCAATAGGGCGGAGATGGCAGAAGCGCTGCACGTCGCCAGCAGCGAGGCCGCCTCCGCCTTCGGCGACCGCGGGGTGTACGTGGAGAAGTTCATGGAGCGGGTGCGCCACATCGAGGTGCAGGTCATCGCCGACCGGAACGGCCGTGCCGTGGCCCTGGGCGAGCGGGAGTGCTCCATCCAGCGGCGCCACCAGAAGCTGGTCGAGGAGTCTCCCTCGGTCGCCGTGGACCATGCCCTCCGGGAGCGGCTGCTCGCCGCCGCGGTGGCTGCGGCCGAAGCTGCGGGCTATCAGAACGCAGGCACGGTCGAGTTCCTTGTCGACAGCGACGGGAGCTTCTACTTCCTGGAGGTGAATGCCCGTCTCCAGGTGGAGCATCCGGTCACGGAGTTGGTCACGGGCATCGATCTGGTGGCCGACCAGATCCGGGTGGCGGCTGGCGAGCTCCTCTCCTACAGACAAGAGGACATAAAGCTGGACGGCTGGGCCCTGGAGTGCCGCATCGCTGCGGAGGACCCCTTCAACAGCTTCCTACCCGCCCTCGGCCGCGTGGACTATGTACACGAGCCTAGCGGCCCAGGTATCCGGGTGGACAGCGCGCTCTTCGATGGTGCGGAGCTACCCTACCACTACGACCCCATGGTGGCCAAGGTCATCACATGGGGCCGTGACCGCAACGAGTCTCTCCAGCGCATGCGTCGCGCCCTGGAGGAGTTCACGGTGGTCGGTATCCAGACCAACATCCCTTTCCACCTCCAACTCCTGGACGATCCGCGCTTCGCGGGGGGACAGATCCATACCCGCTTTCTTGAGGAAGAGTTCACTATGGGGGCAACCGACGGCCATGATGATGAGGAGGTGGCTCTTGTGGCGGCTGCCCTGCTCTGCCATCTGAGGCGGCGGCAACCAGCCCAGCCGGCGGGGCCCGCGGCGGGCGAGCGTGGCGGCTGGCGCGCCGCCGGTCGGGCCTCTGTCCTCCGGGAGCGCGATTGGGCTACGAGAGCGAAACGATGGGGACGAAGTATCAGTTGAGGCTTGGTGACCGCGAGCACGAACTCGAGGTGGAGGAGGAGGGCGAGACCTACCGCGTCCGGCTTGATGGTGTGTGGCACCCAGTACATCTCCAGCGGATTGGAGAGACGGCCCACTACTCCCTTCTTCTGGACAACCGGCCCTACGACTTCTTCGCCGAGGAGGGGCCTCACGGCTACCATGTCGTGATCGGTTCCCGCAGCATGTCCGTGATCACGCAGGCCCGGATTCGCGGTCGTGGCGGTCCCGGTGGGCCTGGGGTGGTAGCGGCCACCACCGAGACGGGTGAGTGGATCCTCACCTCGCCCATGTCCGGGGTGGTCCAAGAGGTACTGGTCTCGGTCGATGATGAGGTTGAGGCCGGAGCCGTTGTCATGATCATTGAGGCGATGAAGATGCAGAATGAGCTCCATGCCCGGCGGGCTGGCACGGTCAAGGCCATCTATGTTAGCGCGGGGCAGCGGGTGGAGCAGGGAACGCCCCTGCTGGTCCTTCTATGACCGCGCGGGTGGCGTTGACTCCCCTTGCCTTGCCTTGTTATAGTAAGCAGCCACATGGTGGGTTGCGGGCATAGACCCTTTATGAGGAACGGGGCATAGTTCGCGAAGTTCGTACCAACGAGCGCATTCGCGCCCGGGAAGTCCTGGTTATCGGCGAGGAAGGCGAGCGACTGGGCGTGCTCCCTCTGGAGCATGCGCTGGAGACGGCTCGAGAGCGCGGCCTGGACTTGGTGGAAGTGGCGCCTAGTGCCCAGCCGCCCGTTTGTCGCATTCTGGACTACGGGAAGTACAAGTACGAGCAGGCCAGGAAGGAGCGGGAGGGTCGCAAACACCAGAGGCAGGTGGTGCTGAGAGAGGTGAGATTCCGGCCCAAGATCGACACCCACGACATGGACTATAAGACTCGCACCGCCGAGAAGCTGCTGCGCGGGGGGGACAAGGTCAAGGTCTCTATCATGTTCAGGGGGCGCGAGATCACTCATCCCGAACTGGGCCGGGCTCTGATGGAGCGAGTGTATGAACGGTTGCGCGACATCGCCGCTGTGGAGAAACCGCCTACCATGGAAGGCCGGTTCATGAACATGATCCTGACCCCTCTGGCTGCGAAACAGGCCGCAGGGAAGCAGTCAAGCCAGCCAGAAGAGGCCCAGACAGCATCGGAGGGGTGAGCGTGCCTAAGATGAAGACGCACAAGGGCGCCAAGCGGCGCTTCTCCATCACGGGCACCGGGAGGATCATGCGGCGGAAGGGCAGCGTGGGGCATTTTCGCCGGAAGAAGCCGAGGCGGGTGCGCAGTCAGTTTGATGAGATGCACCCGGTGGTTGGGCGCCTGCGCAAGCATATCCGCCGGCTTCTTCCCTACGGGGTTCCGTAGGACCAGCGGGAGGGATAGTGTGAGCCGAGCCACAGGACGCGTCGCCGCTCACCGACGACACAAGAAGATGCTCGCCGGGGCCCGTGGCCACAAGGGCCAGCGACATCGGTTGTTTCGCCGGGCCAGCGAGTCCGTGCTTCATGCCCTGGATTACTCCTATCGGGACCGGCGGGATCGCAAAGGGCAGTTCCGTCGCCTGTGGATCACGCGCATCAATGCAGCGGCGCGCGCCCAGGGCATAAGCTATGGTCACCTCATAGATGGCCTGCACAAGGCCGGTGTGGAGGTGAACCGCAAGATCCTGGCGGACCTTGCCGTGCGCGACCCTGGCGCCTTTGCCTCCCTCGCAGCCACCGCCAAGGGGGCTATGGCTGCTCCCTAATCGGCCCTGGGAGGCCAGCAGCGCCCTGGAGCGATGCTCCAGGGCCTTCTTCTTTCTCTCTAGAAGGCAAGAACCGGTGGGGCAAGGGGCGCCGATCTACACGTGGCCCGGCTGAGCCTCTTGTGTCAGGGCAAAGGGCCGTCTCTGCGCTTCTCGCGAGCTAGCCGCGCAGAGTCGCTCCTACCTCCCGCTTGAGCCGCTCCAGGATGGCCCGCTGCGCTCGTGCTACCTCTTGGTCCGTCAAGGTGTGATCGGGAGCCTGGTACGATACGGAGAAGGCCAGGGATTTCTTGTCAGCACCGACCTGCTGGCCGGCGTACACGTCGAAGAGTTCGGCGCGTCGCACCAAAGGCGCTTGCTCGATGATGGCCTGGACGCGGCCCGCCGGGACTCCCTGCTCAACCACCAGGGCGATGTCCTGCACCACCGCAGGGAAGCGCGGCACCGGCTCGTAGTGGCGGAGACCGCCTACGCAAGGCAGCAACTCGTCCAGCACGACCTCGAACAGATACACGTCCCGCTCAATGTCGAAGGCTGCGGCCACCTGGGCATGCACCTGCCCCAGCACACCGATGATGCGGCCTTCCACCTGCACCTGGGCCGTACGCCCAGGGACCATTCCGAACAAATCGGCTTCGACGAAGATGGGAGTCACCCCCAGCCCGCTCAGGAGTTCCTCCAGATAGCCCTTGGCGTCGTAGAAGTCGACACCCTCGTCGGTAGGGCGGCCCCAGCGATCCTCTCGCCGGCCGCTGACGGCGCCGACTACATGCTCCTGCTCCTGGGGCAGATCCTCGCCGGCGCGGAGGTACACGCGTGCCGCCTCGAAAAGGGCGATCTCTCCCTCCCAATGTCGGAGGTTGTTGGCTATCGTCTGGAGGAGGCTGGCCCGCAGAGTGGTTCTTAGGAATTCAAGATCGGCGCTCAGGGGGTTGGCCGTGCGCAGAGGCGGATGAGCGGCTAGCTCCTCGGGCGCCAGCACGCGCTGGAGGGCCTCCAGGGTGGTGAGGGAGTAGGTGATGACCTCCTGCATGCCCGCTGAAGCCAGCAGGTCACGCGCGCGCTCCCGCAGGTCCCGCAGCGGCTGCGGAAGTACTGGCGGGACCTGGCCTCCCAGGTTGCTGGTGGGGAGCTGGTCGTAGCCCACGATACGGGCCACCTCTTCTACCACGTCGTCGGCAATGTGCACGTCGGTCCGCCAGTACGGCACTCCCACCGTGTAGCGGCGGGTGCCTTCCGAGTGGCAGGAGAAACCCAGCGAGGTGAGCACTTCGCGCACCCGGGAGGCGGGCAGGTCCACGCCCAGTACCCTGCGCAGCCTGTCCCGAGGGAGTTCGATGGTGACTTCACGAGCCTTCCGAGGGTAGACATCGATGATGCCTCGGGCGGCACGGCCGCCGCCCAGCTCCACGATGAGCTTGGTTGCCCGGCGCGCTGCCACCACGGTGAGTTCTGGGCTGAGGCCCTTCTCAAAGCGGGAGGAGGCCTCGCTGCGAGCTCTTAGCCTCATGGCGGTTCGGCGGATGCTCACCGGGTTGAAGTTGGCCGACTCCAGCAGCACTGTGGTGGTGGACTCGGTCACCTCGCTGTCCAGGCCGCCCATGACGCCCGCCAGGGCGACCGGCACCTCTGCATCGGCGATGACCAGCGTGTCGGGAGTCAATGCCCTCTCCGTATCGTCCAGGGTCAGCAGTTTCTCGCCGGGTGTCGCGCGGCGCACTATGATCTTGGCATTGCCCAGCCGGGCGAAGTCGAAGGCGTGTAGGGGCTGACCCAACTCCAGCATCACGTAGTTGGTGATGTCCACCACATTGTTGATGGGCCTCATGCCTCCGGCGATGAGCCGCTCCTGCATCCAGGGTGGCGAGGGACCGATGGTTATACCCTCGATGAGAGTAGCCACGTAACGCGAACACAAATCGGAGTCGGCGATCTCCACGGATGCCTGCCCCTCGATGGGCTCACCCTCCTCCGGGTAGGTGGTATCAGGCTCGCGGGCGGCACCGCCGCTGAGAGCGGCCACCTCGCGGGCGACGCCCATCATGGAGAGGCAGTCGGGCCGGTTGGGCGTAACATCCACATTCAGGATGCTGTCGCCCATGTACTGGTCCAGCGGCGCTCCTACCGGTGCTTCCTCGGGCAGGACCAGGATGCCTGTGTGCTCGTCGGATATGCCCAGTTCCTTCTCCGAGCAGACCATGCCCGCCGACTCTACGCCCCGGATGACCGCCGGCTTGAGCACGGTCGGCTGGCCCGTGTGGCCGTCGATGAGGCGGGCGCCGGTGCGGGCGAAAGCCACCTTCTGCCCCGCCGCCACGTTGGGGGCACCGCAGACCACGGTCATGCGCTCGCTGCCAGCGAGTTCGACCGTGGCCAGGCGCAGCCGGTCGGCGTTGGGGTGAGGGTCCACGCTGGTCACGAGGCCCACGGAGATCCCCTCCCAGTCGCCCCCGCTTGACTCGATGGTATCGACACCGAGCCCGGCCATGGTGAGACGGTGAGCCAGCTCTCCAGCGGGGAGGGACAGGTCCACGTAGTCAGTCAGCCACCTCAGAGAGACTCTCACAGCGACCCCTAGAACTGCTCCAGAAAGCGCAAGTCGTTGCTGTAGAAGAGGCGGATATCCTGGACGCCGTGACGGAGCATGCAAATGCGCTCGATGCCGAGGCCAGCCGCGAAGCCGGTGTAGCGCTCGGTGTCGTAGCCCATGTTGGCGAGGACTTCGGGGTGTACCATGCCGGCACCCAGGATCTCGATCCAGCCCTCGCCGCCGCAGGTGCGGCAGCCCTCGCCGCCGCACAGGAAGCAGTCGATGGCTACCTCTGCGCCCGGTTCGACGAAGGGGAAGTAGTCGCAGCGGAAGCGGACCTGGCGCTCCTGACCGAAGATGCGTCTGGCGAACTCGAAGAGGGTGCCCTTGAGGTCGGCCATGCTGATCCCCTCGTCAACGGCCAGCACCTCCACCTGCATCATCATCCACTCGTGGCTGGCGTCGGTGGCCTCGTGCCGGTAGCAGCGGCCCGGCACCACCACCCGGACCGGCGGCTGCGTGCGCTCCATTACCCGCGCCTGATTCGGCGAGGTGTGGGTTCGCAGGAGGATGTCGAGCTCACCATTCCGGGGAAGGTCCACATACAGGGTGCTGAACATGTCCCTCGCTGGGTGATCCTTGGGGAGGCGCAGGGCCTCGAAGTTGTAGTAGTCCGACTCTACTTCCGGCCCTTCTACCACCGAGAAGCCCATGGATACGAAGGTGGCAAGGACATCCCGCAGGGTCTGAGTGACAGGGTGCAACCGGCCGATCTTCTTGGGGCGACCGGGCAGGGTCACGTCCAGCCGCCCGGTCTCGATGGCGGCGGCGAATTGCTGCTGCCGCGCCTCTGCTCGACGGGCTTCTAGGGCCGCCTCCAGTTCGGTCTTGAGTCGGTTGGCGGCGGCTCCCACCTCCCGCCGCTGCTCTAGCGAGAGGGAGCTCAGGCTGCGCAACAACAAGGTCAGCCGGCCTTTGCGGCCCAGGTAGGCCACCCGCCAGGCCTCCAGGGCCCGGTCATCGGAAGCGGCAGTCAATTCGGAATAGGCAGCCGATGCAAGCTGCTCCAGGTCGCTTGAGGGATCAGCCAATGTCGCTAAGGGCCTCCGCTTGATTCGTCGCCATTATGTTCGACCCTGCCCGGACGGTCAACGGCAGGCGGAGGAGGTACTCATCGAGGAAGGCCGCCCAGTCCGCGACTGGCGGAGTTGCCTGCTCTTGACAGCGTGTCCCGCAGGGTCTATTCTAGCGGTTGCTAGATTAAGATACCCCCTCGGCTGCTCGATGCCTTCGTGTGGTGCGGTCCTGCTTGGAGGGCATGGCGTGAAGGTGCTGGTCGTCGTCAGCGGCTGTGTCCAAGACGGAGTGGTTCTTCGTATGGCCCGCCGTTTGCTGGGCGTCGAAGGCGTTGCCCATCTCCTCTATCTGGGCGCGGTCGACGGGAACGGGATCCCGTCACCGCCCAACACCGATCTGAGAGTGTGTGAGCTCTCCGGGTGGAGTGGGTTCTCCTGCGGGACCGGCGAGCAGGCCCTCAGCCGGGCCTATGATGCGGCCATGGCCTACCTGGGCGGGCTGCTCCCAGACATGCATCCGGCCCGGGTGAATCGCTCAGTGGCCCTGGGACCCTCCCCGGCCGAGCAGGCGGTCTCGTATGCGCACCGCCATGCCATAGACGTGACGGTGATGTCCACCGAGGACAACGGAGCGCGCGTGGCCGACGCCGTGCTGGAGTCGGGGTTGGCTCCAGTGGTCCTTGTGCCACGCGAGCTCCTGGAGCGGGTAACCCGGGAGGAGGCGGAGCGGCTGGTCGCCGAACATCAGCGGGCTGAGCTGGAGCGCAGCGGGCGGGGCATTGTCTGCGAGCTGTATACGCGGCGGGCGCCGGGGCCCTGCGCTGGACTGGATCGCTTCGCCGACGTCGAACTCCGGCGTATCTACGGGCCCTTCGTCGAGGGCATCGAGGCTCTGGAGTCTTCCGCTCTCCGCCGGGCGGTCGTCCAGTTCGAGCGCTCCCGCCTGGATCATCGCTACTTGACCACCTGTGAGCTGATGAGGGAGGAGCGGCGGCTCTGCACCGGCCTGGCCCAGTTCAGCAACAGCGAACTGAGACAGGCCTTCCCCCAAGTCTTCGCCCACCGAATCATCGTAGAATAGAAGCCAGAGATCAGGACTGCGAGGTCCCGGCAGGTGGATCAGGGGCAGGCAGGTTCGGCGTCCTTCATTCCATTCTTCGGTCCCTCCGGAGGGGGCAAGACCACTTTGCTGGAGGGGGTGGTGCGGCGGCTAAAGGAGCGTGGCTGGCGGGTGGCGGTCATCAAGCACACGCATCACCGCGTGCTGCTGGACCGACCGGGTAAGGATTCCTGGCGTCTTGGCGAGGCTGGTGCAGACATTGTGGCTGTCTCCTCACCCGACCGGCTGGCCACCTTCGAGCGCGTGGGACGGGATTTGGGAATGAAGCAACTGCTGCCCTCTTTGCAGGGGCGAGTGGACGTGGTGCTGTGCGAGGGCTTCAACGACGCTGGCGTTCCCGGCGTGCTGATCCTGGGCGACAGGCGCCTGGAGAAGGCATCGCGGTACAAGAACGAGGTAGTGGCGGTCGTCTCGGCGGCACCCACGACGTTGCCGGGGGTTCGACACTACAGCCCTGATGACGTCGAAGGCATCGCTAGCCTGGTGGGGGAGATGGCGGGCCTGAAGGGCCGCAGGCCCGAGGCCGAAGGCGGGCCAGGCGAGCGCGCCGGAAAGCCAGAGTAGCTGTGTGACGCTTCGCGGATTTGCTCGCGGACGCACCTGTCTCGCGCTGTCACCTCTGCCCCGGCCAGGTGCTGGGCGTATGCATGGCCATGCTGCGCTGCCGCGAGCTTGGCATCGAGGAGCCCTACGATGACCGGCGCCTTGTCGTGCTGCTGGCCGTGGACCGGTGCGCCGCCGATGCCATACGGGTCGCCGCCCTCGCGGGACTGCGGGAGGGGGCCGCTGCCGAGCTTGGGGAAGGGCGAGGGTTAGGGGCTCACCCGCTCGGCCCGTGTCCGCTGGGGCCTGTCCCTTGCCCCTCAACCGAAGGGGGATGGCCCGGTCAGCAGGGACCGCACGTGTTCCAGGTCACGCGTCAAGAACTCCTCGGTTAGGGACATCAGCGCCAGGAAGAAGGGTTGGGGGTGTTGCCGCTCCAGGCTGCGGCAGGCCCTGGGAACCCAGCGGGCCAGGTGCCGCTCTAGGAAGTCGCGTTGGGCGCGCAGATAGGAGGTTCGATCCCCGCCGTCGTGCAGGGCTGCTACCTCCCTGAAGGCCAGGAAATGCATGAACTCCAGCTCCACGGTGATGTGGTCGGGGAGTTCACTGGACGGCTGGGAGCGGTGGAGGTGGAAGTAGTCATAGAACCGAAGCGTCTCCTCGAGCGCCTTCTTGCGCCCGCCCATGTGGACACCTCCGTAGAGGGGACAGGGTGGCCTGCCCACACCCACATCGAAGAGGCGGATGTACTCGGCCTGGAACTCCTCGTAGGTGGCTGGGGTGCCCGCTGGGCCCAGGCCGGAGGACTCGTCCAGGGCGAGCTGGTAGGGGAGGCCGGCGCTCATCTCAAGGAGCTCTTCCCGGAACTGGCCTGCTCGTACTGCCTGGTGGAAGGTGACCTGGGGGAAGGAGAAGGCACGTTCCATGGCCTGGTAGAAGCGGCTGCGGCTGGCCGCCTGGGACTCCTCGACGGTGGTGAGGCCTTCGATGCGCGTCAACGGCGTACTCCTAGCCCTGTACGGCAGGCCGGTCCAGTTCGGCCGGGTCGCGATCGAAGCCTCCGAAATTGTCCTTCCACCTGTAGGCGATAAGGATGTCCATGAGCTCCGAGCGCTCCCCCCTGCGGGTCTTCTCCATCTCCTCTTGAAGTACGGCCAGGGCCCGCTTCACCCGCGCACCGAACAGCTCCACAAGGTACTCGATGGGGATGCGCGGGTTCTTCTCGTCGATGTCGCCTATCTCGTTGAAACGGTAGGGGGCCAGCGGCGGCACGTAGAAGACGTTGGGTCCGGTGCCCCAGTCCTCGTGGTAGGGAAGCGCTACCTTCCACTTCTTCACCAGTTTGTAGACGGCGCTGTCCTCATCATCCAGGTAACCGAAGAAGCGGAGGCGTCCGGGACACTGACGCATGCAGGCAGGAGCAACCCCCTGCTCCAGGCGGGGGAAGCACAGGACGCACTTCTGGGCGATGGCCCGCAGGTGGTTGAAGTAGATGCGCTTGTAGGGACAGGCCTCCACGCAGAAGCGATAGCCGTTACAGCGCTCCTCATCGATGAGGACGATGCCGTCCTCCTTGCGTTTGTAGATGGCGCCTCGCGGGCAGGCCTCCAGACAAGCTGGCCGAGTGCAGTGGTTGCAGATGAACTGGACGTAGAAGTAGTAGCAGTTTGGGTACTCGCCTGATCCCTGATCTTCTTCCCAGTTGGGGCTCCAGACGGGCTCGCCCCCCTTGGGGTGGAGGAAGGCGGTGCTGCCGCGGCCGCCCGAGGGGCTGGGAAGCCCTTCCTTGTCGACCCCCAGGACCTCGTCGTAGTTGAAGTCCCAGGCCTCCCCGAAGGTCTCGCGGGTGGGGAGTTGGCCGGGGTAGGCGTTCCCGTCCCGAAAGCCCCCGCCCATCTGGTCGATGTCCCGGGGAGTGCCCCGGCCGGGCCTGGTGTTCACGATGTTCCACCAGTGGTACTCCATGCCCTCTTGGTGGGTCCAGAGGGTCTTGCAGGCGATGGAACAGGTCTGGCAGCCCAGGCACTTGTTCGTGTCGAACACCACTGCCAGCTGCCTGTCTACCTCGGGTGCCTGGGGCATGATTGCCTCCTCAGGGTCGTGCGACCTTAGGCCTCGATGTTCAGCTCATGCCAGACCTGGGAGATAGCTTTGATGCCTCCGCGCTCCTGATTGGAGCCCTCCCACACCGCGAAAGAGACCTTCACGCTTGTGCCCGGAGCGAGCTCTGGCACCTCTGCAGTAAGCTCAGGGCTGGTCTGTGTCGCCTCGAAGAGGCGGCCTATGACCACCCGCCATGTTCCATCTCTCCAGACGGATGCTGCGGCCAGGGCATCGCCTGGATAACGCACAGTCGTAGAGTGGCCCACCGCGCCCACGCTCCGGGGCTGCTCCCAGTCGGCGCGCCAATACCAAAGGTTCACCGGCTGGTCCTCGCTTCCCATGACCAGTAGTGGGGCATCTCCCCTGGTGGGGAAGATGACTGCGGCAGCGTCGGTGAACTTGTCGATGTCGGTGATCTCGGTGTCCTTCTGGGGATCGTCCCACTCCAGCAGGAAGAAGAGCGCCTGGCCGTTGTGGAGCTGCCTCACCCGGACCTGCTCGACCCGTCCGTAGTCCCGTCCCTCCCAGGCGGCTATCACGTAGTCCGAGGGCTGGGTCTCCAGTGGGCTCGGGTCGAGTTCGATGGTCTCTGGCGGCCGATCCCACTCCGGCGCGTCCAGGTTGACGAGGGCCTGCGACGAGGCGCGGACGTAGCTAGCAGTCAGGGTGGCCATGTATGAGTGTCGTTCTCCCAAACCAGGAGGGCATGACCCTCGCCCCGGCGTCTGAACGCTGCAGCGCGTCCTGTGGTGCCGTCACGATAAAGGTCTCTCGGCTCTTCTGCCAAGAGCCCAACGGACTCAATGGCTACGGACGGTGGTCCCGAGCGGGGGTGTTTGGGCGCGGGCCGACGGCTCGGCCCTTTCGCGCCCTTGACAGGGCATGGTAGAATTATTCATGTGTTTTAGCGTCTTACTATGGATCTAGGGGTGAGCGAGAAGGATGGTCACCAGCCCTTTTGAGAACTATCTGGATCTGGTGGAGGCGGCGCGTCTTCTGGGGATCCATCCCCAGAGTCTGCGGCGTCTGATCAAGCAGAAGAAGGTGCCTGCTGTCCTGTTCGCGGGGAAGTACCTTATCGAGCGGGACAAACTGGAGATGTTCAAGGCCAACTACGACCCTCGGCCGGGGCGCAAGCCGATTCGCAGGCTGCTGTAGAGGGCATCGGGAAGATGCAGGGAGGGCCCCGCGCGGGGCCCTCCCCTTCTTGCTGCTACTGGAGAGGCTCTAGGGAGCCTCGATCTCGATGTCGGGGTCGTTGACGTCGGTGACGTTGCCCTCGAGCTGGAAGCTGATCTCCTGACCGTCCTGGGTGCCGCTGAACTTGAAGACCGTCTTGACGGGCCAGCCTCCATCCGCGGCGAGCCAGATGTCGATCTCGAAGGTGAGATCCTCAGGGAGCTGCTCCACGTCCTCGGCCCCCAGCATTTGCGCCAGGCCGAGCAGTTCCCCCAAGGCGCTCTCGTCAAGGGAGTAGTGGATGGCGTCGACGCCGTTGACCTCCTCCTTTTCGCCCTCCAGGCCCATGATGTCCTCTGGAGCGAGGCCGCCAGCGATCTCACCTGGCATGAAATCCTCAGTGCAGTAGGTGGGCTCACCCTGCTCGAAGGAGGAGCTATCACCGCTTCTGACCCAGGTCTCGCCAGCGATGCTGATGACCTCTTCCTTCATGCTGAGGGGCCCCATGTCGAAGCTGCACGTAGCCTGATAGCTGTCGGGACCTACGAACGCTCCCTCCTGGCTCATTCCCATGGCGCCCTCAAACCCCTCCACTTCCTCTCCCAGCCCCTCGATGCTTAGCTCGACCGTGTAGCGATAGCTGTCAAGGTCCTGGAGGGCGGATGGGGAGAACTCCACTCCCCCTTCGGCTGTCGCTTCTGGGGTCTCACCCTCGGCCGGAGCTGCCGTTTCGGCGGCAGCCGGCGTCTCGGCGGCCGCCTCTTCCTTCTCCCCTCCGCAGGCCACCAGGAGAAGCACTCCGGCCATCAGGGCCGCGGCGAGCAACAGGTACGTCCATGCACGCTTCATTGATCACCTCCTGCACGGGCTCTCTTGCCAGTGGAGGGAGTGTAGCATCGCAAATCACTTAGGTCAATGAGCGGATTTGGCGATCGTCCACCTAGGACATCTCGTCGCCGTGGTGGGATTTCAGGAAGTCCATGCTCCTGCGGTACCAGTCTTCGGGGATCTTGCGGCTGGACATCAGGTAGTTGAGGAGGGTCTCCAGGGTGAGGAGGGCAACGAGATTGATGCCGTGCCGCCGCAGGCGTTCGCTGCCTCCCTGCTGTCGATCCATCAGCACCACAGCGTCTCTGACCAGAAGGCCGCACTCCTCCAGGTGTGAGGCTGTCTCCAGGATGCTGCCGCCGCCAGTGATGAGGTCGTCCATGATGAGTACGTGCTGGCTGGGGCTGTACAGCCCCTCGATGTCCTTGCCTAAGTCGTCCATACGAGGATGGAGGTAGATCATGGGAACTTTGGCGGTGAGGGAGAAGGCAGTGGCTACATGCAGGCCGCCGAAGGGGACGCCCGCTACGAGGTCGAAGTGGGCCACCTGCGGATGTCGCATCTGCTGGAGGGCTTGCAGCTCGTCCAAGAGGACGTGTGCCACGCGCCAGAGGGCGGTGGGGTGACCAATGAGGAGGCGCAGATTGATGTAGACGGGAGAGTGGACAGTGCTCCTGCCGAGGGTGAAGTCACCGAACTGGACGGCCCCCAGCTTCCAGAGGGTGTCCGCGAGCCAAAGGTTGCTGTGGCGAGAGCGAGCCATAGAAGCCTGGTCTAAGCATAGCAAAAAAGCCAACCCGTGACCGGGTTGGCTTTTAAGCCTAGTTCAATATTCTGCTGTTTGGGTGTTCGGCAGGCCCCACAAGTGGGTAACCCCCAAAGGGCTCGGATCATTCGTCAATATCAGCCCGTGCCCGATTCGGTGTGGCGGGGCCCACCGGGTCTGGGACGCCCTGTCATTCTCGACAGGGCCTCACCTGTCGACTTGCCACACCCCCCAACGAACCCGGTCGTTAATCATGAGTCCCCTCCTTTCGGAAATGGCCTCATGCAGCCCTTCCAGGCTCACAACTATGATAACCCGGATGCTCGGGGCCTGTCAAGATCGCCTGGCGGTCGCCTCGGGGTTCACGCAATGTTGGGGCAAGCCTCCGCGCAGGACCGCCAGAGCATTGTCGATGGCTATGTCTGCCATGCGCGCGCGGGTGGCGAGGCTGGCGCTGGCGATGTGGGGGGTGATGACAAGGTTGGGCAGGTCCAGGAGGGGACTATCCGGAGCCAGCGGCTCTACCTCAGTCACGTCGATGGCCGCGGCGTTGATCTCTCCCGAGCGGAGCGCGTGATGCAGAGCGGCCTCGTCTACGACGGGGCCCCGGGAGGTGTTGATGAATACAGCGGTTTCCTTCATCAGGCGGAATTCGCGCCTGCCGAACAGATGGTGGGTTTCGTCAGTCAGGGGCACGTGCACGCTGACAAAGTCCGCACTCCGCAGCAGCTCATCCAGGGGAACCAGGGCGAGGCTCAGGTCCGACTCAGCCTCCGGTCTGCGGACATTGTCGTGGTATAGGACTCGCATGCCGAAGGCGCGGGCTCGTCGGGCGACTGCCAGCCCGATGGCCCCCAGCCCGACGATGCCTATGGTCGCGCCGCGTATGTCCTGCCCCAGCAGGAAGGAAGGGTGCCAGGTGCGCCAGCGCCCCTCGCGGGTGGCGCGGTCGCCCTCCACTACGCGGCGGGCCGTCGCCATGAGCAGCGCGAAGGCGAAGTCGGCTGTGGTCTCGGTGAGGACGCCGGGGGTGTTGGCCACCAGAATGCCCCGCTGGGTGGCGGCGGCCACGTCGATGTTGTCGTAGCCCACGGCCACGTTGCTGACCACCCGCAGTCGGGGCGCCGCGCCCATTAGGGCAGGGTCGATGCGATCGGTGAGCAGAGTGATGAGAGCCTCGCTGTGGCCTGCCTCCTCCACCAGCCGCTCGTAAGGAGGGGGAAGCTCATCGCCCCATACGGTGACCTCGGCCTCCGCGCGCAGGCGCTCGAGGCCGGTGCCTGGGAGTTGGCGACTGACGAAGACGTATGGCTTGACACGCGATGGCACGGGCGACTCCTCGCTAGTCGTCTGAGCAAGCAGACCCGGCCAGGCGAAGCACTGCTTGCCAGCGATGGGGCATGGTCGACCTGCCGGTGTTTGGCTAGGTCTCGTCTACCGCTTCCAGAACTCCCACCAGCGCCTCCTGGGGGCTTCGGCAGCGGCCTCGGCCGCGGGAGGCGTCTCCGGCTCAGGCGCCGGAGCCCCTACGTACTTGCCGGGGTCCGCGTCGAACTGGCTCTTGCAGGCCTCAGCGCAGAAGTAGTAGACGGTACCCTGGTACTCGGAGTTGGCCGGTGCCGTATCGGGGTCAACCTGCATGCCGCAGACGGGGTCCTTCACTGGTTCGGCCATGCTCTTCCCTCCTCCCTGATGCTGCATGCGTTCCTAATATTCATGCACAGTATACGACGGTTGTCCAGCCCCCCCCCCCCCCCCGCCCCCGCGTCTCGAGGCTGGGCGCACTAGGGGACAGGCACGGCGTTTGGGTACTGCGCCTGGATGTGGTAGTTTGTGACGCGCAAGCGGAGCGTGGGTCGAGAGCAATGATCCTGATTCGCCAGCGTCGGCTGATCTTCCGGCTCGCCCTCAGTGTGGCTCTGGTGGGCGTCCTGGTCTGGCGTGTCAACATCGGCGAGGCGCTGGAGCTCTTCACCGAGGTCAACTATCTCTATGTGCTGGGCGCACTGCCCGTCTATACTCTCTCCAAGTTGGTGGATGCGGAGCGCTGGCGCACGATGATCCGGCCCATGGGCAACGCGCCGGTGCCGGGACTCCTGGGCACGTTGCTGGTTGCCAACATGACCAACAATGTGCTGCCCGTGCGCCTGGGCGACGTGATGCGCGTTCAGATACCCGCCCAGCGTTACGGTCTTCCTCGGGCCGGCCTCACCGCCACCGTCTTCGTCACCGAGTCGCTGCTCGATGGTGTTGCCTTCGTCGCGCTCACGCTCGTGGCTGTAGCCCTGCTGGATGTGCCCAACCTGCCCATGGACCTCGTCTGGGCGCTGACGGTGCTGGTGGCCGTGGGGCTACTGATGGCGGGGCTGGTTGCCCGCCTTCGCCTGTCCGAGGGGTGGGAGGAGCAGGGCTGGATGCGCTACGTGGCTCCCAAGGTCCGGGAGACCGCTGCCGGGCTCGTTCCCCAGTTCATCAATGGTCTGAGCGTTCTGCGGGACCCAACGCTGGCCGCCCGCGCCATGGTCTTGACCCTGGCTGCCTGGGGGCTGGAGGCGCTCATGTTCTGGCTCTTTGGGTTGGCTTTTGGGCTGCACCTTCCCTTCAGCGCCTACCTCGTCATCATGGTGGCCGCCAACATGATCGTCTCCATGCCCGTGGCCCCGTCGAACATCGGCCCCTATGAGCTGGCTACCGCAGAGGTGGTGGCGGTCCTGGGCGTAGGCCGGCCCCTGGCCGGCGCCTATGCGATCGGCACCCACCTGCTGAACATCATCTGGGTGGGGTTCTCGGGCCTGGTCGCCATGTGGGTGATGGGGCTGAGCTTCGAGGATGTCTTCTCCCTCAGGCGACCCGAAGGCCCCCAGCCAGAGCCGGTCGGCGACACCCCGTAGAACGGGTAGCTCAGACCTGCTTCTTGAGCTCCTCGTACGCCGCCTTCACCTCATCCACCGAAGCCCCGTCTTCCAGTGTGGTGACGTCGCCGATGGGTACCTCGGTGGCCACTGCCTTGAGGACCCTCCGCATGATCTTGCCGCTGCGGGTCTTGGGTAGCTTGTGGACGAAGAAGACCTGCTCGGGAGTGGCGACAGGCCCTAGGGTCTTGCGGATGTGTCCCACGACGTCGCTCATCAAGTCCGCCGAGGCTTCGTATCCATCCTTCAGGATGGCGAAGATGACGATGGCTTCGCCCTTTATTGGGTCAGGCCTGGTGACGGCGGCACTCTCGGCCACGGCGGGATGGGAGATCGCGGCATTCTCCAACTCCAGAGTCCCCAGCCGGTGGCCAGCGACCTTGATCACCTCGTCTGCCCTGCCCAGCAACCAGAAATAGCCTTCCTCGTCTTTTACCGCGTAGTCGCCGGTATAGTAGCAGCCCGGAAATCGCTGCCAGTAGACCTCGTTGTACCTCTCCGGGTCGCCGTAGAGGGTGAGGAGCATCCCGGGCCAGGGCTTTCTGATGATGAGCAGACCTCGCTCGCCGGCGGGCGTCGGTTTGCCGTCTTCGTCCACCACAGCGGCGTCAATGCCCGGCAGGGGGAAACCCGCCGAGCCCGGCTTCAAGGGTAGCATCTCGATGCCCGGGGCATGGGAGATCATGATCCCGCCGGTCTCCGTCTGCCACCACGTGTCCACGATGGGGCAGCGCTCGCCGCCGATATTGCGGTAGTACCAGAGCCAGGCTTCGGGATTGATGGGCTCGCCTACCGTGCCCAGTAGCTCCAGGCTGCTCAGGTCGTACCCTGCCAGCGACTCCTCCCCGTGCTGCATGAACATGCGGATGGCCGTGGGGGACGTGTAGAAGGTGGTGACCCCGTAGGTCTGGATGATGTTCCACCAGCGACCCAGGTCGGGGTAGTCCGGCGCCCCCTCGTAAAGGACTATGGCCGCGCCGTGCATCAGCGGGGCATAGACGATGGAGCTATGGCCGGTGACCCAACCCACGTCGGCCGTGCACCAGTACACCGACTCCTCTCTAATGTTGAAGACCCACTCATACGCGGAGTTGTTGAACACCAGGTAGCCCCCGGTGCTGTGGACGATGCCCTTGGGCTTTCCCGTGGTGCCGGAGGTGTACAGGATGTAGAGAGGGTGGGTGGACTTCAGGGGCACGCAAGTGACGGGCGGTTCGGCCTCCTTCAGCAGATCGTGGTACCAGAAGTCCCGACCTTCCTGCATGTCCACTTCGGTGCCCGTACGCTTGACGACCACGCATTTCTCTACGCAGGGCGAGAGCGCCACCGCGTCGTCGGAGACCGCCTTGAGGCGCATCGCTTTGCCCCTGCGGTAGCCGCCGTCGGCGGTGACTACCAGCTTGGCGCCGATGTCGTTGATGCGGTCGGCCAGGGCCTGGGCGCTGAAGCCGGAAAAGATGACCGTGTGGGTCGCCCCGATCCTCCCGGCGGCCAGCATGAAGATGGGCAGCTCCGGAACCATGGGCAGATAGAGAGCGATCTTGTCGCCCTTGCCTATGCCCAGCTTCTGGAGGATCGAGGCACACCTGTTGACCTCCCGGTACAGCGTCGAGTAGCTGAGGACGCGGGTGTCGCCGGGCTCGCCCTCCCAGTAGATGGCGACCTTGCTCTTCCTCCAGGTCTTGACGTGCCGGTCCACACACTGGTAGCAGGCGTTAAGTTCCCCTTCCCCGAACCATTTGGCGAAGGGAGGATCCCACTCCAGAACCTTGTCCCAGGTCCTGAACCAATCCAGCTTGCGGGCCTCGGCTTCCCAGAAGCCCTCGGGGTCCCGGAGAGACCTCTCGTATATCTCGAAGTACCGCCTACGCGGCCAATACTTCGACTCTTCGATGCCAGGGCTAGTCATGCGAGATCACCTCCTGAATGTTCAGTCTGTCCAGCGGGCACGCTCGCCACGCTGGCGACACAGCCTTCGGGCTTGACGACACGTGTGCACTTCCCGATTGACTTGAAGAGAAGAAGACGGCCCGTGGCCTCGGATCATTGCCTGCTCTGCCGTGCGCTTCCTCGTCGGGCGTGTTCTCCTCAATAGGAACGCGCGAGCCGTCATCGGAATCGTCCGTTTCTGAGCCCCAGCGATTCCATGGATTCGGTTTCCGTGGTCCGTCTGCTTGGAACGTCCTCGCCAGCTACTCCGCCAGCGGACTACGATGGTCGGTCTGGGAGCTAGGTGGGCTTGTCTCCCGACGTACCCGTAGCGCTCGTTCTTGCCTTGAAGCCAACCCTGACATGGGTGCCGTCGCAGAAAGGCTTGCTGGCCGAGCTCCCGCACCGGCACAGAGCAACTGTCCGGCCCTTGACGTGAAACTCATTGCCCTCGGGGTCGACTATCTTCACTGCGCCCCTAACCAGGTAGGGGCCATCATGGAGGGGCGTGATGGTTGGCTCCGCCATAGACCTCCTCCCCGGCAACGCGGCAGACTACGGCAGTCGCCTCAGGGCTTGCCGGCCTACTTGAGGCGCGCTTCGACTGCTTCCCGGTTGATGTTCGCGAAGAACGCCTCGACGTAGTCCGCACGCTTCAACCCGTAGTCTAGCATGAAGGCGTGCTCAAACACATCCGCCACCAGTATGGGTGTACACCCTGCCAGATGGCCCGTCTCGTGCTCATTGACCCACTGGTTGAGCAGAGTCCCGGTCATGTTGTCCTGGTAGAGGATGGCCCAGCCGATACCGCGCATGGCAGCTGTGCCCTTGAAGTCCTTTTCCCAGGCCTCGTAGCTGCCGAAGTCTGTAGCTACCTTGTCTCGGAACTTGGACGACTGGCCTAGGTCTCCCTTCCCGCCGAGGTTTTCGAAGTAGTACTCGTGGAGCCGCATCCCGTCGAACTCAAACCCCATCCTCCGCTTCAGTTCTGCGTATTCCGGCGACCCGATCTTGCCGTCTCTGCCCATCTGGCCGAGGAGCTCGATCAGCTTGCTGGTGTTGGTGACGTAGCCCTGGTAGAGGGTGAAGTGGTTGCGGAGCAGCGCCTCGCTGAACCCCTCCATCCCTATCAGGCTGCTATAGTCCTTTGCAGCGTATGCCATGGCGAAGGCCTCCCTTCATTTTGCTGCCTAGGCAGCAATACTCTCTTTCCAGAGTAGCCGAACCGACATCGCCCCATCCAGCCACAGTCCCTTGCCCGGCCTGGCGAAGAACCTGGCTCCACGACAGCCCACCAGGCTCATTCCGCCGTCGACTTGGCCCGGTCCTCGTGGGGCATCTCGGCCAGCCGCTCGACCTGCTTTACCTCCAGACCGAGTCCCTCGGCCACGCGGCGGCCGTACTCAGGGTCCGCCTTGTAGAACAGGGCTGTCTGGCGCAACTGGATGCGCTTCTGTGCGTTGCCCAGGTGAGCCACGATGTTGCCGATCAGGTGATCCCGGTCCTCGTCGGTCATCACCTTCCGGTATAGGTTACCGGGCTGCACGAAATCGTCGTTCGGGTGGGTGTATCGCTGGCGCGCAGCCCTTCCGGAGACCTCGAAGGCGGGCTCGCCGGCCCCTGGCTCGGGCGCTGGGCCGCCAAAGCTGTTGGGGTAGTAGTTCGGGCTGCCGCCGCCGTTGGCGTCGAAGCGCATGAACCCATCGCGCTGGTAGTTGCTTACCCGGGCCGCCTTGGCCTGGTTGACCGGCAGCAGATGGTAGTTGGGCCCCAGACGGTGGCGATGGGTGTCGTGATAGCTGAAGAGCCGGCCCTGGAGCATCTTGTCCGGCGAGGCAGCGATCCCAGGCACGAAGTTGCCGGGCGAGAAAGCAGCCTGTTCGACCTCGGCGAAGTAGTTCTCGGGGTTGCGGTCGAGGACCATGCGGCCCACCGGGTTCAGCGGTGCGTCGCCGTGAGGCCAGACCTTTGTGATGTCGAACGAGTCGAAGTGGTAGTCCTCGACCTGCTCGGGGGTCATGATCTGCACGTAGACCTTCCAGGCTGGGCACTCGCCGCGCTCGATCGCCTCGTGAAGATCGCGGGTGGCGTGGTCCGGGTCCAGACCCTTCATGCGCTCGGCCTCGTCGCGGGTCAGGTTCTGGATGCCCTGTTCCGTCTTGAAGTGGATCTTCACCCAGACGTACTCGCCCTCGCGGTTGTACCACTTGAAGGTGTGGCCGCTGTAACCGTTCATATGGCGGAAGGTCATGGGCGTACCACGATCGGAGAAGAGGATGGTGACCTGATGGATGGACTCCGGCGTAAGCGACAAGAAGTCCCAGAACATGTCCGGATCCTTGAGGTTGGTGGCCGGGTTCCGCTTCTGGGTGTGGATGAAGTCGGGGAACT
>CAZFGZ010000016.1:0-20298 GCA_964518585.1 uncultured Dehalococcoidia bacterium
TCTTCGGCGAGTTCGGCTTCCTGAACCCGATCCTGGCGGCGGCGGCCATGGCCTTCAGCTCCGTCTCCGTCATGGCGAACTCGCTGCGCCTGCGGGGGTTCCGGCCGCCCGTGGAGGGCACATCGCCCTAGGCCGGGGTCGTGCGCCGTGACCGTGCCCTGGCGGTGGCCGCGACGTACATCTTTCGCTTGCCAAGCCCCGCGCCTCCGCGTACTATGAGGCCGTCGGAGCCTCATTCGGGGGGTGGGCCATGGGGTTCCCATGTTGGTGCTTCCTTCCTGTGGTCGCCCTGATGGCGGCTTCCCTGCTGGGCGCGGCCTGCGCTGAGGAGGAGGCGCTTGTCCCCGCCGCTGCGACCAAGGCGGCCCCGGGGGTGGCGCATGAAGCCTCTGGCCGCGGCGTACCGATGTTCCGGGGCAGCCCTGCCCGTACCGGCGTCAGCCCCGGCCCAGCCGTTCAACGCTCCCCGGAGCTCCTGTGGCGCTTCCAGACAGGCGCCGAGGTTTCCTCCTCGCCAGCGGTGGTCGATGGAGTCGTCTACATCGGCAGTAACGACGGCAACGTCTACGCCCTCGACGCCGCCACGGGCGACGAGCGCTGGCGCTTCCAGACGGGCGGCTGGGTTCTTTCCTCCCCGGCCGTGGTGGGCGGAGTAGTCTACATCGGCAGCTATGACACCTACGTCTACGCCCTCGACGCGGCCACGGGAAAGGAGCGCTGGCGCTTCAAGACAGGCAATAGCATCGTCTCCTCTCCGGCGGTCGTGAGCGGCCTAGTGTACATCGGGAGCAAAGACAACTTTGTGTATGCCCTCGGTGCAGCCACAGGAGAGGAGTTCTGGCACTTCGAGACGGACGGCGTGGTCTACTCCTCCCCGGCGGTAGTGGGGGAGGTGGCCTACATCGGCAGCAGCGACTGCTACGTCTATGCCCTCGACGCGGCCACAGGAGAGGAGGGCTCGCGCTTTCAGGCGGGCCTCTACGGCAAATCCTCCCTCGCAGTGGTGGACGGGGTTCTCTACTTGGGCAGTGCCGACAGGCAGGTCTACGCTCTGGACGCGGCGACGGGCGAGAAGCACTGGCATTTCCAGACGGAAGGCATGGTTCTCTCGTCCCCGGCGGTGGTGGACGGGGTAGTCTACATCGGCAGCGACGACGGCAACGTCTACGCCGTCGATGCGGCCACGGGGGAGGAGCGCTGGCGCTTCCAGATGGGCGGCAGGATTCTCTCCTCCCCAGCGGTGGCGGACGAAGTGGTCTACGTCGGCAGCAACGACGGGTACGTCTACGCCCTCGATTCGGCCACGGGGGAGGAGCGCTGGCGCTTCCAGACGGGCGACTGGGTTGGCTCCTCCGCGGCGGTGGTGGACGGGGTACTCTACATCGGCAGCGACGACGGCTACGTCTACGCCATCACTGAGGGCTGAGGTGTCCCCGCTTTTCCTAGACTGCTGCCCGGCGAGGAATCCACGACAAGCGGGCTGCCCCTCTGGCTCGACACCCTGGTTCTCGTGCCAGTCAAGGCCAGCTACTGCTTCGTTGCTGCGATGACGTGGCCATAGCTGCCTGGCTTGCCAGCCCCCCGGCGTGCGGGTAGGATGGGGCGGCCAAGCCTGATCGCAGGAGGTGAGCCATGAGGTTGGGGTGCCGACATCTCTTGCCGGCCGCTGCGCTGATCTCGGTCTGTCTGCTGCTCGCGGCCTGCGGCGGCGAAAAGGAGGAGCAGGCCGCCCCTGCCGCGGCGACCGAGGGGGCGACGCCAACAGGCGCAGCGACCGAGGAGGCACAGCCCCCTCGCACGGCTGTCACACCCTCACCAACGACTCCTGCCGCAACGAAGACACCCATTCCCAGCGGAACCCAGACCACCCAGCAGGCAGCAGACGCTGCGTTTGCCGCGGCCCTGGAGCAGTTCCAGGCGGTCAGCGAAGAGGACTGCGAAACCAACAATCCTCAGAAGAAGCAGTGCATCAGCGCCCAATCGTCGCCGTCCGAAGCCCAGCGTGGCATAGCCGCCTTCAGCGTGTGGGATCCCGAGGGCATGGGGGGATTCGTCGGCGTACTGGGGCGGGACCCGGCCGGAGAATGGAGACTCTGGTTCGAAACCCAGCAGGCGTACCAGCTCCTCACGCTGCCCGGTGACATGCTGGTCTGCGCTGAGGGCGAGAGCCTCAATGTGCGGTCCGCACCGGCGGTCGACGCCCCAGTGGCGGGAAGTCTGGAGGATCTGGCCACCGTAAGGGGCGAGGAGTTTGTCCTGACCGAGCCGGCCAGCGAGGCCGATACGCCTGGCTACGGCTGGTATCACCTCACCGCACCCCTGGATGGCTGGGCCTACTCCAAGTACCTGACGAACGCCCTCCTCGAGGACTGCGGCCTGCGCGACGCCATCGAGGCGGCAAGCCCCGGGCCGTAGCCCACACCCTCACGCGGGACGTGCATCTTTCCCTTGACATCCCTCGCGCCTGCGAGTAGCATGCGGGCGCGGAAGCATGATTCACAGGAGGTGAATGATGAGGTTTCCATGGCGCTACTTGCTGCTCGTCGCGGCGCTGACTGCGGGTGCCCTGCTGCTACCCGCCTGCGGTGGGGAGGAGGAAGCAGAAGAAACCCCCGCGGCCAGCCCTACGGCTGTGGTCACCAGTGATGCCACGCCAGGCGTGAGTGGCACCCCAACGCTTGGCGTCCAACCCACGCCGTCTGCCGCCGCGGGGTTTGAGACATACACATGTGTACCTGACGGGTGGAGCATATCTGTTCCCGCTGGGTGGCTGGTGGGAACTCCCGAGGGTGTCCCTTTTGTTGAGCAACTCTCTTCGCAGTTGTGCTACGGTGAAATAGCGAACGCAGAAGGGAGATTACACGAAGTCTACGTTTCTGTCGCTCGTAGCGGTTGGGATTTAGAGCGGTCGCCGAGTGAGGAGTGCGAAATGCACGAACTCAGCGCTGAGGGACGCGGGACGCTGATCCTTCCGTGCGAGGAACTGGAGATAGGCGGTGTACGCGCAATGAGGCTGGACATGCGCGAGCCAGAGCTAGGGCAGCGGCGGATGCAAGTCATGTTCTTCGCGGAGGACGCCGAGGCCGGAGGCGGGTTCTGGGGATACACCTACCTCGTCTTGTGCCGGGCACCAGAGGAAGAGTTCGATACGTACGCTGACACGTTTCAGGAAATCGTCAGCAGCTTCCGCCTGCTGGAGTAGGCGCTTCCCTGCCCGGGCTTTTCCTGGGGCGGTGTGACGAGGCGACAGGCCCGTTGCTCACTCGGCGGGTGCAGGGCGCCGCCCTGCCTGTTCACCGGGCCGCAAAACCTCTATCCTTCCTCATGTGAGCTGGCGAACCGCACTCGCTGTCGTCGCGGGCAAGGCTGCCGGGGCCGCCAGCCGCCGATTGCGTCGCGGCGGCGGGACGGCCATCGCTGGCCTGGTCGCCCAGCGACTGGACCCGGCGCTGGTGGCCCACCTGGCGGCCCAGCTCGGCCACGGCTCGGTGCTGATCACCGGCACCAACGGCAAGACCACCACCGCCCGCATGGTCAGCGCCATCGCCCGCGAGGCCGGCCTCCGCCCCCTGCCCAACCCCAGCGGCTCGAACCTCATGCGCGGCGTGGCCACAGCCCTCGTGGAGGCCGCCTCCGGCGGCCGCGTCCGCAGCGCCGCCGAGCGCCTCGGCGTCTTCGAGGTGGACGAGGCCGTCCTGCCCCATGCCGCCGCCGCGGTGAGGCCGCGCGCCGTCGCCTTCACCAACCTCTTCCGCGACCAGCTCGACCGCTATGGCGAGGTGGATAGCGTGGCCGACCTGTGGCGTCGCGCCGTCGGCGGCCTGCCTCCCTCGGCCGCCGTCGTCCTGAACGCGGACGACCCGGCCGTCGCCTCGCTTGCCCCGGCGGCGCCCGGCCCGGTGCTCCTCTACGGAGTGGACGACGCCAGCGTCTCCCAGGAGGCCCCGGAGCACGCCTCCGACTTCCGCTGGTGTCTGGCCTGCGGCGGCGAGCTGGCCTACCATGCCGCCTTCTACGGCCACGTGGGGCACTGGCACTGCCCGGCCTGCGGCTCCGCCCGCCCCGCGCCCGACGTGCGGGCCACCCACGTCGAGCTGCGACCCTCGGGCGGCACCGCCCTCTCTCTGGCGACGCCCGCAGGCGAGTTCTCGCTGGAGCTGCCCCTGGCCGGGCTCTACAACGTGTACAACGCCCTCGCGGCCGTGGCCTGCAGCCTGGCCCTGGAGGCTCCCCTGGAGGTGGCGGTGAAAGCGCTGAGTGGGCTTAGCGCCGCCTTCGGGCGTCAGGAGGTCTTCGACGTGGAGGGCCGGCGCGTGGAGGTGTTGCTGGGCAAGAACCCCACCGGCCTCAACGAGGTGCTGCGCACCATCGCCGCTCGGGAGGGAGCCAAGCACCTCCTGCTCTTCCTCAACGACGGCATCGCCGACGGCCGCGACGTCTCCTGGATCTGGGACGCCGACTACGAGATCATGGCCGGCCGCACGGCCTCGCTCATGGCAGCCGGCACCCGCGCCGAGGACCTGGCGCTGCGCTTGAAGTACGCCGGCTTCGGCTCGCAGCTGCCGACCGTGTCGCGCACGGATCAGGCCCTCTCGATGGCCCTGGCGGCCACGCCTGAGGGCGAGACGCTCTACGTCGTTCCCACCTATACCGCCATGCTGGAGGTCCGCGAGCTGCTGGCCAGGCGCGGCCGCCGGCCCCACTACTGGGAGGAGGGGTTATAGAGGTGGCGGAGAGCCCGCAGCCCCGGGTCCTGCGGCTGGCGCACCTCTACCCCCGGCTCATGAACATCTACGGGGACCGGGGGAACATCCTCAGCCTGCGCCATCGCTGCCTGGAGCGGGGCATCGAGTTCCGCGTGACCGAGCTGGCCCTGGGCGATGCCCTGGACCACCGGGCCTTCGATCTCGTATTCATCGGCGGCGCCCAGGACCGCGAGCAGCGCCGGGTGGCCGAGGACCTGCGCTCCGTGAAGGGCGAAGCCCTCAGGCAGGCGGTGGAGGAAGACGTGGCCGTCCTCGCCGTCTGCGGGGGTTATCAGCTTCTGGGGCGGTTCTACCGCGCTGCCTCGGGGGAGGAGCTGACCGGCCTGGGCATCTTCGATGCCTGGACCATCCATCCCGGCGAGGGCGTCCGGCGCTGCATCGGCAACGTGGTGGCGGAGTGGGAGGGCGGCACCCTGGTCGGATTCGAGAACCACGGCGGCCGCACCTACCTCGGCGAGGGCGCCCAGCCGCTCGCCCGCGTCCGGTCCGGCTTCGGCAACAACGGCCGCGACCGCACCGAGGGGGCGCGCTATCGCCAGGCCTTCGGGACCTACCTGCACGGGGCCCTCCTGCCCAAGAACCCCCACCTGGCCGACGCCCTGATAAGGGCCGCGCTGACCCGCCGCTACGGGCCACTGGACCTGCCCGAAATCGACAGCCGCCTCGAGCTGCTGGCCCACGAGGCCGCTCTGCGCCTGGTGGGCTCGCGACGCTAGGCCCGGCGGCCTCCCGTCCTTGCTCGCGAGGGTGCACCCAAGTAGACTTGGTTTGCCTGTGTGGAGGTACGTTCGCGGCGAAAGGGGGTGCGCGCTGCGCCCGGCTCTGTTGCTCGCTCTGTTGTCCTGTGTGGGGCTGGCGGCGGCCTGCAGCAAAGCGAGCTCCAGCGCCCCCGGGGTGGTTGTCACCATCCTGGTGCCGACGCCCACGCCCGAGGCCCCCGGTCCCCCGGACCTTACCGGCTTCATCTTCCCCATTGAGGGCGGCTGCCTCCCCACGAGCGATAACCTCATGCCCAACGCCTACCGCGAGTACCGGCGGGGCGTGCACGAGGGAATGGACTTCTACGACGTGGACAACTGCACCCCCATCGGACCGGGCACGGAGGTGCGGGCGGCTAAGGGAGGCCGGGTGGTCCGCGCCGACATCGATTATCAGGACCTGACGGCGGCAGAGCTGGACGAACTCTACGCGCGCATCGATGAGTTGGGGACGAGCGACGAGCAGACGCTCGACCGCTTCCGCGGTCGTCAGGTCTGGATCGACCATGGCAGGGGCGTGGTCACCCGCTACGCTCACCTCGGCGGCGTCGCTCCCGGCATCGCTGAGGGCGTGACGGTGCAGGCGGGCCAGGTGGTGGGGTACGTGGGCGAGTCGGGCACGCCCGAATCGGTGACCAATCCGGGAACGGAGTACCATCTGCATTTCGAGATCCGGGTGGGCGAGACCTTCCTCGGGGAGGGCCTGGAGTCGGAGGAAGTGCGGGCCCTGTACGAGGCGGCCTTCTCGGCCCAGCCTGCCCCGGGCTGAGGCTGTGGAGCTCATCGTGGGAGGGAAGACCTAGGTGACCGGCATTCAGGACGCTCTGCGCCTGGGCAGGGGCCTGCGGGGCCTTGACCCTCTGCTGTGGGTCTGGCGGACCCTGACTTCGGTCTACTTCGCCCTGGGCCTCATCGGCTTCCTGGCGCTGGCGGGGCTGCTGGGCACGCTGCTGCCCCAGATCCCCAGCGCCCTGCGCGACAACCCCGCGGCGGTGGACGCCTGGTTAGAGGAGCAGCGCGGCAAGTTCGGCCTGCTCACGGACGTGATGCACGACCTGGACCTCTTCAGCATCTTCAGCGCCCCCCTGTTCATCGCTGCCCTCGGTCTGCTGGTGCTGACGGTCGGGCTGTGCACGGCCAGTCGCCTGCCGGCCGCCTGGCGGGCGGTCACGCGGCCCCCGGAGCGGGTGCCCGCCGCCTACTTCGAGGAGGGGCCGAACCGCTACTCCTTCGCCGCGCCTGCGGACGAGGAGGCGCTGGAGTCGGCCCTCAGGCGGCAGCGATTCAAGGTGAAGCACTTCCGGGAGGGCGCGGCCACCTACCTCTTCGCCGACCGCTTCGCCTGGGCCCGCCTGGGGACCTTCGTTAGCCACGTGAGCCTCATCGTCGTGCTGGCGGGGGCCCTGTTCTCGCGGCTGGGCGGCTTTGAGGCGTCCCTGTTCGCCGCCGAGGGCACCACCGCGCCCGTCTTCGCGGCGGACGACCCGAACCAGATGCAGGTGCTGGTCGAGGACGCCGTGGGCCGCTTCGACGAGGCAGGCGGCCCGCTCGACTACCGTACGGACCTGGTCATCTATCAGGGCGGCCGCGAGGTGGCTCGCGGCACCACCACCGTCAACGGCCCCTTCAGCTACGAGGGCTACCGTTTTCATCAGGTCTCCTACTTCGGCAGCGGCGCCGCTCTCCTGGTCCGGGATGCGGCTACAGGCACCGCCATCTACGACGAGGTGCTGGTCCTGGACGAAACGATCCCCGCGCCCGCCATCGCCGTGCGCGGCGAGGGAGGGCAGACCCTCCTGAGCGACACCATCCCGCCCACCGACTTCGTGGGCACGGCCAGCGGGACGCTGGTGAGGGTGCCCGGCCCCGACACCCGTCTCTGGGTGGGTGTCAGGCCGGCCCCCGAGGGAGAAAGCTGGCAGCTCGTCGTCTACGAGCCGGGCGAGGCCGAGAGCGGCATCCGCCTCCTCCTGGACGAGGGCGAGACGGCCACGGCGGGCGGCCTGGAGTTCCTGTTCGTGGGGGTGGCGGCGCTCCCCTCGAGCGCGGAGACTGGCATCCCCGGCACGGCCGACGGCGCCCTGGTGGAGATGTCCACGGATGCCCAGGGGACCCCCTACCTGACCGTCTTGGATACTGCCGGCGGAAGTGCCCTCATCCTCTATCCAGGCGCGCCAGTTGAGCTTGACGGCAGGGAGTACACCTTCCTCGGCCCCAGGGAGTTCGCCGGGATCGAGGTACGCAAGGACCCGGGCACCAACTTGATCTGGGTGGGGGCCGGGCTGTTGCTGGCGGGGCTGCTCATCACCTTCTACCTGCCCCGTCGGCGGCTATGGGTCCGGATCACACGCGGGCGGACGGATATCGCCGCTCCGGCTGAGCGCGGCGGCGGATTCGAATCGGATATGCGCAAGCTGGCGGAGCGGCTGGACCTGGAAGGCAAGGCCGCCCGCGAACGGGAGGAGGGATAAGAAGTGCTGTCAGCCATGGTGAGCCTCTTGTCCATCGAGATCGGCATCGACCCGGAGATCGGGAGTCTGGGTGGCCTGCTGCTGACCTGGCACGGCGTCTTCGTGGCAGTGGCTATCGCTGCGGGGGTCTATGTGGCCGTGCAGATAGGCCAGCGCAAGGGGTTCACCGAGGATGACGCCTACACGGTGGCCCTGGTGGGCGTGCCGGCGGGGATCATCGGTGCCCGTGTCCTCTTCGTCGCGGAGAACTGGCACCTCTTCGAAGATGCGCCCCTCGACGTCTTTCGCATCAACGAAGGCGGCATCTCCATCTACGGGGCGATTATCGGAGGCGTCCTCGGCAGCTGGGTTTACGGTATGTGGCGAGGCCTGCCCATTGGAAGAGGGTTGGATGCGGCCGCCTTCGGCCTCATCCTGGGCATGGCCATCGGCCGCCTCGGCTGCCTCGTGGCCGGCGACACCCTGGCCAGGTCCTCCGACCTCCCTTGGGCGGTCGAGTACACCCACGTCAACAGCGCCAACTTCGGACTGCCGCCTCAGCACCCGGCGGTGGCCTACGAGTTGCTGGGCGACCTGCTCATCTTCGGGCTGCTCTTCGTCCTCTGGCGCGTGTACCGAAAGGACGGGTTGATCTTCTTTTCGTGCCTTGGCATCTACTCGATAATGCGCTTCGGGCTGAACTTCCTGCGGCTCGATAGCAAGACCATCGCCGGCGGCGACCTGAATGTGATGCAGATGGTGGCCCTGGGTGTGTTGATAGTCTCTCTGGTGGGCTTCGTGTACTACTGGCGCAAGCCCGCCGCCCAGCCTGAGCCGGCCCCGCAGCCCGCGCCGACCGAGGCGCCCGCTAGTCGCGATTGAAGATGCTCATCGCTTCGTTTCCGGCACCGGGCAGGTCCTGATCGAGACCCGCGGCGACGCTTACCCTGGGGAGCCGCCTCGCTCTCGCGCAGCCGGGCGTTGCGCCCCCGCGCGGCGGGTCGGGGGCCTGGGGGGTGTCCGTCTAGATCAGAATACTGAGGCCGTCGGCCGCCGCCGGAGGCGGCGTGCGGAGTGGCCGCGTCGGGGCGGGGCCTTGTCGGCACCCCGCTAGGAGACCTGCCATGGGCGAGGCCAGTGCCCTGGGTGCGGCGGTCCTGTGGGCCTTCAGCAGTATCCTGCTGACGTCGCAGGCGCGGCTCATCCACCCCATCCCCCTCAGCGCCCTGCGGGGCCTATTCGGCAGCCTCTTCTTGATCGTGCTGGCGCTGTCCTCCGGCGCCATCGGTGAGCTGCGGGAGATGTCCGCCAACACCGCCGTGTCCATGGTGGGGTCCGGCGTGCTGGGGATGGCCGTCGGCGATACCATGTACATCGCCAGCCTCGGTCTGCTGGGCGCGGCCCGCACCTTCCCCATTGCCGCGGCCGCCTACCCGCTGCTGACCTTCTTGCTGGCCGCCTCGTTTCTCGACGAGCGGGTGACGGTCCTGGTGCTTGTGGGTGCGGGCCTGATCGTGATCGGTCTCTGGCTGCTGGTGTCGGAGAGCCGCGGTGGTCCAGAGCCGTCTGCGCACGGCGACCTGGCCCTGCGCGGCGTCGCCTTCGCCCTGGGGGCGGCGGTGCTATGGGCGTTGGCCACCATCTGGCTCAAGCTGGGCTCCGGCGACCTGGGGGCCGTGGCCGCGGCGGGCCTGCGGGTCCCCGCCGCCAGCCTCTTCCTGCTGGCGATGACCGCCAGCACGGCGCGCCACTTCGGCTTGAGGAGCTACGACCGTCGTAGCATGGCGGTTGTGGCGGCCGCGGGTCTGCTGGGCATGGGCGTGGGCAGCCCGCTCTTCATCTTCTCCGTCCAGGAGGCCGGGGCAGGCAAGGCCGCTATTCTCTCCTCCACCGCCCCGTTGTACGCGCTCCCCCTCTCCGTCCTCTTGCTGTCGGAGCGTCTTACCCTGAAGATCGTGCTGGGCACCTTCATCTCCATCGTGGGCATCTGGCTGGTGGTGTGAGCGGGCCTGACAGAAGGAGGGCGCCGCGCGTGAGTCGACCGCGCATCGGGCTGGCCCTGGGAGCCGGAGGCACGAAGGGAGTGGCCCACGTGGGCGTGCTGAAGGTGCTCGAAGAGGCCGGCATCCCCATCGACTGTGTCGCTGGCGCCAGTGCGGGGGCCCTGTACGCCGCGGGCTATGCCGTCGGCCGCCCTGTGGAGTCGATGGCGCGGGGCGCCCGGAGTAGCTCGCCCTGGCGGGTGCTCCAGTTCTTCCGGCACGGCCTCAGCCTGCGCCACGATAACCCGGTGGCGCGCGCCTATCTGCATGCCTTCCAGGGCCACCGCTGCGAGGAGCTGCGGGTTCCCTTCGCGGCGGTGGCCTCGGACGTGGAGGAGCGCTCGCCGGTGGTGCTACGCGAGGGCGACCTTGTGCGCGCCCTGGAGGCCAGCATCGCCATCCCCGGGCTGGCGCGGCCCGTGCCCTGGGAAGGGCGCTGGCTGGTCGACGGAGGGTTCTGGGAGCCGGCGCCGGTGAGCGCGGCGCTGGCCCTGGGGGCCGAGCGCGTCATCGCCGTGGTGCTGGGCGATCCGGGGCCTCTCCCGCGCTGGCTGCGACCGCCGGTCCGCTGGCTGGCGGAGCGAGTGCGCCGTCTGGCCGGAGGACGCCCGCCGGGCCGCCTGGCCTCGCTAGGCTTCCTCCTGCGCATGCGTTCGGAGCCTCCTCCCGCAGCCAGGCGGGCGGACGTGACCATCCGCCCGGACGTCGCACGGCTCAGCGCCAATTCGCCCTTTCACATGCGGCGCTGCCTGGAGCGAGGCGAGGCGGCTGCCCGGAACGCTCTCCCGCGGATCCGGGCGCTGCTGACGGCAGAGTCTGAGGCGGCTGGCGCGGATGTCTCTGGCGCCTAGCTTTCGGGACTCGACCTGAGTCGTTGCGGAGAGCGGCGGCCTACCCCTCGATCAGGATGATATCGCTCCAGTTGCCCACCACCGCCTGCCACGCCCAGCCACTCGCCGCGTCGTGGAACCACACGTCCACCCAGGTCGGCGAGAGCATGCCTCGATCGAGGCACTGGTAGACGCGGCCGCTGGGGTCCGAGGCGATGGTGAAGCGCGTACCCAGGGGCAGGTCATAGCTGCACGCGGCGGCGCCCTCGTGGACGCGCTGGCCGCTGCTCATGTTGCCGCAGAATCCTCCGCCGACGCAGTTATAGAAGGTGAGCCGCGCTCCGCGGATAACGCTGCCGCCCACCGGCGCAGGTGGTGCCGACTCGATGGCTGCCGCCAACTCGGGCTGCGGCGCTGGCGGCGGAGCGGGCTGCGGAGTCGGCTGCGGAGTGGGCTGCGGCGCCGGCTGCGGCGCCGGCTGCGAGGCGGGCTGCGGCGTCGGCTGCGGCGTCGGCTGCGCAGCGGGCTGCGCGGTCGGCTGCGGGGCGGCTTTGTCCGCCGCCGGTTGTCCTTGGGACGCTGGCTCTTCGGCGGCTTGGGCGGCGGCGAGGCGCAGGAACTCAATCTGGGCCAGGGGTCGCGGCCTCACCCCGGTGGAGGCGATCCCGGAGAACGCTGGCTCCAGTTGGAGCAGCGACTGCCCCTGGGCCAGTGCGGCCACTGCAGGCACCGCGGTGGCCAGCGCCACCACCAGTACGGCGAAGAGCGAGGCGAAAATGACGTGCTTGCTCAGGTGAGACGGGAAGCCGAAAGAGGCCTCCGCCTGCTCTGGGCGGGGAGGATCAGGAGCCGGGTCGGGGGGGGCTGATGAGGCGGGGGGTGATCGTCTTTGGTGCAGGAGGCTCAGGCCTATGAGGGCGGCGGTGGAAGCCAGGAGAAGGGTTCCTCTGAGGCCTCCTGGGCGTTTAAGTTTCGCTAACAATAGGCAACTCCCATTTCTAGGTCTGCCGGGCGAACGTCCGCAGCAGTATCGCCTATGGCTTCGTTATGGTCAAGTCAGGGATGTCACCAATCCCTCATAGCGATTTCCCCTAACTCGCAGTGCGACTGCCTCCCGGTAGAGGCCCTTGTGCAGGCGCGTCGGTCCGCGGGAGGGAAGGTTCACCCATGCGCGGCGGGTTGATATGCTCGCTTCGGCCGGCCATGGTCCCCTGGTCGCCAACCTGGAGGAGGTGGGATGCGCGTTCGGTCCGGGCAGTTTCGCCTGATGGCCACCGTGTCAGCGGCCCACGCGGTTGTGCACATGCTGGAGCTCACCTACGCCGCCCTCCTCTCCCGCATCGACAGCGAGTTCGGCAGCGGGCTGTTCGTGCTGGGCATCGTGGCCAATGCCTTCGCCTTCGCCTTCGGTGTGAGCGCGCTCCCCTCAGGGCTGCTGGTCGACCGGCTGGGCTCCCGAAAGGTCCTCTACCTGTGTTTCCTCTCGGCGGCGGCGGCCGCTCTCCTGGTGGCGGCGTCCGGCAACGTGGCCATGCTGGGGCTCTTCCTGGGGCTTCTCGGGTTGGCCATCGGCCTCTATCACCCCGCCGGGATCTCGCTCATCGCCCAGGCGGCGGAGCAGCGAGGGATGGCCCTCGGCTACCACGGGGTCGTCGGAAACATCGGCGTTGCCCTTGCCCCGGCCCTGGCGGTGGGCCTGGCCGAGGGCTTCGGCTGGCGCTCGGCCTACGTGTTCCTGGCGGCCCTGGCCGTGCTCGTGGCCCTGATGGTGCGCCTTGTCCAGGTCGATGAGAAGAGCGGCGAGGCGCCCGCGCCGCCGCCCGCGAACGCAGAGACCCCGGCGCGGCACGCGTCCCCCCTCCCGCCGGCCGCCCTCGCTCTGTTCCTGGTGTACGCGGTCTTCGTCCTCAACGGCTTCGTCTATCGAGGCAGCATGACCTTCCTGCCCCTGCACATCGAGGAGCACGTGCACATCTCGTTCCTGGGTCTGGACGAGGCGGCGCTGGCGGGCTCGCTGACCACGCTGGCGCTGCTGGCGGGTGCGGCCGGGCAGTTCTTCGGCGGGGTTCTGTCCGAGCGCTACAGGCTGGAGCGACTGGCGGTGCCCTTCGCGCTGGTGGTCGTGCCCGCGCTGCTGCTCATGGGCGTCAGCGGCGGCCTTGCGCTCGTGGCGGCGGCGGCCCTCTTCGTCTTCTTCAACTTCGGGTCGCAGCCCGTGTACACTGGTCTCATCGCCGACTACTCGCCGCAGCGGGCGCTGGGTCGCAGCTTTGGCATCTCGTACTTCGCCGCCTTCGGGCTGGGGTCCACGGCTGCCACCCTTGCCGGCTTCCTGGCGGACCGCTGGGGCACCGCGTCGGTGTTCTTGGCGCTGGGGGCTTTCGCCTGCATCACCCTGGGCCTGGCGATAGCCATCTGGCGGCTCTCGCTTCGGCCTCGGGCGGCCGAGGGCGGGGTCGCCCCACAGGCAGGGGGCGAGTAGAGGAGGAGCGATGGCTGTGCGACGCAGGGTGACGGTGGAGCGCCAGACGCTGCGCTTCGCCGCCGCCCACTTCACCACCTTCGAGGGGCAGTGCGAGCCCCTCCACGGCCACAACTACGAGGTGATCGTCGAGGTGGAGGGTGACCTCACGGGGGACTCCTGGGTCATCGACTTCGCGAAGCTCAAGAACCTCGCCAGGGCCCTCTGCGATGAGCTGGACCACAAGTTCATCCTCCAGCGCGGCAGCAAGGCCCTGGAGATCGACGAGGAGGAGGCCAAGTGGAAGGTGCGCTTCGGCGAGCGGCTCTGGGTCTTCCCCGAGTCCGACGTCGTCGCCCTGCCCATCGACAACACCACCGCCGAGCGCCTGGCCGAGTGGTTCGCCGGCCGCCTCAAGCAGGCCCTCCGCGCCGAGGGCGCCACCAACATCACCGCCGTCACCGTCGGCATCGAGGAGGCGCCGGGGCAGACTGGGTGGTATGGGGAAGGGGACGCTCAAGATCGGTTGACATAGCGCGCATGCCCCGCTACACTCTTTCTCAACAACTGGATGGTCGACAAGTAGTCAATGTACTCTCACCTGATGGCGATGCCTCGGCCCCGGCCGGCCTGCTCCCCCGCAGGCCTCGAGTCGGGGCGCCCCTAAGGGGAACATATCACCGGCCGGCGCCTGCCGGCCGCGGGAGGTATCGCCGTCATGTCCTTTGCTAAGGCTCTGTGTTGTCGTGAGTGCGGGCGGGAGTACCCGCTGGACCCCGTCCACGTCTGCGAGTTCTGCTTCGGCCCCCTCGAGGTCGCCTACGACTACGATGCCATGCGCGGCACCGTCACCCGCGAGCGCATCGAGAAGGGGCCGCCCACCGTCTGGCGCTACGCCGATTTCCTCCCCTGCGACGCCGAAGACGCCGTCGACATCGGCGGTGGCTTCACGCCCCTCATCAGGGCACAGCGCCTGGGCGAGGAGTTGGGCCTGCGCAACCTGTACGTCAAGAACGACTGCGGCAATCCCACCTGGTCCTTCAAGGACCGGGTGGTGACCGTCGCTGCGACCAAGGCCCGCGAGTTCGGATTCGATACGCTGGCCTGCGCCTCCACCGGCAACCTGGCCAACAGCGTCTCCGCCCACGCCGCTCGCGCGGGCATGGGGGCCTTCGTGTTCATCCCATCGGACCTGGAGCAGGGCAAGGTGGTGGGCTCGGCCATCTATGGGGCCACCCTGGTGGCGGTGGACGGCAGCTACGACGAGGTGAACCGCCTCTGCTCCGAGCTAGCCGACAAGTACAGGTGGGCCTTCGTCAACATCAACATCCGCCCCTACTACGCCGAGGGCAGCAAGACCCTCGCCTACGAGGTCTGCGAGCAGCTCGGCTGGCGGGCCCCCGAGCATTGCATCGTGCCTATGGCCTCCGCTTCGCTCTACGTGAAGATATGGAAGGGGCTCCAGGAGCTGGCCAAGCTCTGGCTCGTCGATAGCGTGCAGACTAGGATGTCCGGGGCGCAGGCCGCGGGCTGCTCGCCCATCGTCACCGCCTGGGAGGCGGGTACGCTGAACATCCGGCCGGTGCGACCGAACACCATCGCCAAGTCCCTGGCCGTCGGCAACCCCGCCGATGGCTACTACGCCCTGCAGATCTTCGCTGAGTCAGGCGGCTCGGGCGTGGCCGTCAGCGACGAGGAGGTGGTGGAGGGAATGCAGCTTCTGGCCCGCACCGAGGGCATCTTCACCGAGACGGCCGGAGGCGTGACCGTCGCCGGCCTGAAGCGGCTGGCGGAGGCCGGCCGCGTGGCCCGGGACGAGCTGGTGGTGGCCTTCATCACCGGCAGCGGCCTGAAGACTCAGGAGGCGGTGATGGGGAGCCTGAAGGCACCCCTGCAGGTTGAGCCGCACCTCGCCTCCTTCGAGCACGCTCTCAGCCAGCGGGAGGAGCAGGCAGCGGTATCCGGTCCGCCTAGCAGCGCATAGCCAGGAGCAGGGTCATGGCCAAGCAGCGAGTTAAGTTTACGTTCCCCCAGGAGCTGATCACCCTGCCCATCATCTACGAGTTGGGCAAGCAGTTCAACCTGGTCACCAACATCCGCCGCGCCGACGTCACCGAGGACCGCGGCTGGGTGGTCCTGGAGATCGAGGGCGACCTGGAGGAGATCGAGCGCGGGCTGGAGTGGGTCGCCGCCAAGGGCGTGCGGGTCGATCCGGTCCCGGGGGACATCGTGGAAGGGTAGGGAGGAACAGGTGAGCGTTACCATTCGAATTCCTGCACCGCTACGTCAGCTCACCGGCGGCCGCGATACGGTCACCGCTGACGGTGCGGGCACCGTAATAGAGGTCATCGACGGGCTGCAGGCCAGCTATCCCGGCCTCAAGGACCGCCTCTGCGACGACTCCGGGGAGCTGCGCCGCTTCGTCAACGTCTACGTGAACGGCGAGGACGTGCGCTTCCTCTCGGGCCTGCGGACCGCAATCAAGCCCGGCGACGAGCTGAGCATCGTGCCCGCCGTAGCCGGCGGCTGAGGGCGGTCCGGGCCCGGACCTCGTGTGCGCGCGGAGGCTTCCCGCCGCGCCCGGTGGAACAGGCTGTCTCTCTCGCACACGCCAGTGTGGGCACAGCCCGAGCGGTTGGTTGTCATAAGGCTTGGTGGCTGATAAGCTTGTCGATAGAGTTAGTAAACTTTTGCCCCGCGTGATCCCGCTAAGCGAGAGGGCGATCTGGATGAAGATCTCCACCAAGGGTGACTACGGCGTACGGGCGCTCGTGGAGCTCGCCCACCACTACGGCGAGGGCCCGCTCCAGAGCGCCGAGATCGCCGCCCGCCAGGACATCCCTGAGCCCTACCTGGACCAGCTTCTCACCACTCTGCGCCGGGCCCGCTTCATCCGCAGTGTGCGCGGGCCCCAGGGCGGCCACGCCCTCATCCGCGAGCCCGGCGAGCTCAAGCTCAGCGAGGTGGTGGTGGCGCTGGAGGGCTCACTTTCGCCCATCAGTTGCCTGGACGACCCCAAGGGCTGCGACAGGGAGGGCTGCGTCCAGCGCGAGGTCTGGGAGATGGTCAGGGACGCCACTACTGACATTCTGGATGGGATCACCATCGCCGATCTGGCTGCTAAGGAGCGACGGTACGAGCACAATGGGGGACGCTACTACATCTAAGGCCGCCGGTCCGCATTCCGGTCCGGAGGGCGGCGAGCGCATCGCTCAGACCGTCCTCGACCTCGTGGGCGACACGCCCCTGGTGCGCCTGAACAGGGTGGTCCCCGAAGGCGCCGCCGAGGTGCTGGGCAAGCTGGAGTCCCGCAACCCCGGGGGCAGCATCAAGGATCGCATCGCCCTCAGCATGATCGAGGCGGCGGAGGCGCAGGGCCTCCTCAAGCCCGGCGACACCATCGTCGAGCCCACCAGCGGCAACACCGGCATCGGGCTGGCCATGGTGGCGGCGGTCAAGGGCTATCGCCTCATCCTCACCATGCCCGAGAGCATGACCACGGAGAGGCGCAAGCTCCTCTCCCGCTACGGCGCGGAGCTCGTGCTGACCCCCGCCGCCGAGGGGATGAACGGGGCCGTTCGCGCCGCCTGCGAGCTGATGGAGAAGCACGGCTACTTCATGCCCCAGCAGTTCGACAACCCCGCCAACCCTGACGTGCACCGGCGCACCACCGCCCGGGAGATCCTGGAGGCCACCGGCGGCCGTCTGGACGCCTTCGTGGCGGGGGTAGGGACGGGCGGCACCATCACGGGAGTGGGCGAGGTGCTCAAGGAGCTGCTGCCCGACCTGCGCGTGGTGGCGGTGGAGCCCGCCGGCTCGCCTATGCTTTCGGCCGGCCAGCCGGGCCCGCACGGCATCCAGGGCATCGGCGCCAACTTCGTCCCGGCGGTGCTGAACCGGGACATCTACGACGAGATCATCGCCGTCAGCGACGAGGACGCTCAGTCGATGGCCGGCCGCCTCGCCCGCGAGGAGGGGCTCCTCGTCGGCATCTCGGCGGGCGCCAACGTCTCTGCGTCGCTGGAGGTGGCCCGCCGCCTGGGCTCCGGCAAGCGCGTCGTGACCGTCCTGCCAGATACCGGCGAACGGTATCTCAGCCTCAAACTGTAGCGATCGGCGCTATGGAGACGTTAACTAAGGGAGAGCACTTGAGCGGAGAGAGGGTGACAGTGGACGTCTACATCCCCGCGCCTTTCCGGCGGCTGACCGGCGACAGGACCCGCGTGGCAAGCCACGGCAGCAACGTCCGCGAGCTGCTGGAGAACCTTGAGGCCCAGTACCCCGGCTTTCGCGGCCTCGTGTTCAATGGGCAGCGCGAGGTCCCCGCCCACATCAACGTCTACCTGAACAACCAGGAGATCCGCAGCCTCCAAGGCCTGGATACCCCTGTCCACGAGGGTGACGAACTGGCCGTCATTCCGGCCATGGCCGGCGGCGCGCCGGATGACCCCGCGTCGGCCTTGACCCCGGAGCAGATGCAGCGCTACGCGCGCCACCTCGTCCTTCCGCACTGGGGCGCCGAGGGGCAGCGCAAGCTCGCGCAGGCCCGGGTGGTGGTGGTGGGAACGGGCGGCCTTGGCTCTCCGATACTCATGTATCTGGCAGGGGCCGGTGTGGGTACCCTCGGCATCGTCGAGTTCGACGTGGCCGACATCTCGAATCTCCCCAGGCAGATGCTGCATCACATGCACGACCTGGGCCGACCCAAGGCGCTCTCGGCGCGCGACAGCCTGGCCGACAACAACCCCGAGGTGAAGGTCATCCTTCATGAGACCCGCCTTACATCCGAGAACGCCCTGGATATCCTGTCCGGCTACGACGTAGTCATAGGCGCGGTGGACAACTTCCCCGCGCGCTACCTCATGAGCGACGCCTGCGTCTTCCTCAAGAAGCCCCTCGTCGAGGGCAGCATCCTCGGCTACGAGGGGCAGTCCACGGTGTTTCTGCCCGGCAAGGGGTGCTATCGCTGCCTCTACCCCACGCCGCCCCCGCCCGGCCTCGTGCCCACTCCGGCCCAGGGTGGCGTGCTGAGCCTGGTGCCGGCCGTCATCGGCCCCATCCAGGCCGTCGAAGCCATCAAGCTCATCCTGGGCATCGGCGACTCTCTGAACGGGCGCTTGCTCCTTTTCGATGCCCTGTCCATGGAGTTCCACCAGGTGCGCGTCCGCCGCGACCCCAACTGCGCGGTCTGCGGCGATAGCCCGACGGTGACGGAACTGATCGACTACGAAGCCTTCTGCGCCGCCCCCGCCGCCGAGGCGGCTGCCGGCGCCCAAGGCCCGGAGGCCTAGGACGATTTGGTCTATCGAAACCTTATAGACGCCATCGGCAACACCCCCGTAGTGGAGCTGGGCGGGCTCAGCCCCAGGCCGGGCGTACGCTTCTTTGCCAAACTGGAGGGACAGAACCCCGGCGGCAGCCTGAAGGACCGTGTCGCGAAGTACATGGTCGAGGCGGCGGAGCGCAGCGGTGAGCTCACCCCCGATCGCATCGTTCTGGAGGCCACCAGCGGCAACACGGGCATCGCCCTCGCGATGGTCTGCCGCATCAAGGGCTACCGCGTAGTCGCGGTGATGCCGGACAACATGAGCGAGGAGCGGGCCGTGCTCCTGCGCGCCTTCGGCGCCGGGTTGGTGCACTCGGAGGGCGCCAACGGGACCAATGGGGCGATCGTGGTGGCCGAAGAGATGGCGGCCAGCGACCCCACCTACTTTGTGCCCAACCAGTTCGGCAACCCGGCCAATCCTCAGGCTCACTACGAGACCACCGGCCCGGAGATCCTGCGCGACCTGCCCGACATTGATGTCTTCGTGGCCGGGCTGGGCACCGGTGGCACCCTCACCGGCGTCGGCCGCTACCTGAAAGAGAACAAGCCCGGCGTCAGTGTGGTGGCCTGCGTCCCCCTCCCCGGCGACCTGATCCAGGGCCTGCGCAGCCTGGACGAGGGCTTCATCCCCGAGGTGTTCGACGAGTCGGTGATAGATCGCAAGGTCCTGGTGGAGTCCGAAAGCGCCTTTGCCGGAGCCAGGGAGCTGGCCGAGAAGGAAGGCATCTTCGCGGGCATCTCCTCGGGCGCGGTGCTGCGCGCGGCCCAGGAAGTGGCCCGCGGGATGCAGTCGGGGAACGTCCTCCTCCTTCTCGCCGATGGCGGCTGGAAATACCTCTCCACCGCCCTCTGGGCGAAGCAGCAGCAAGAGCTGGGCGAGGGGGCCGAGAGCAAGCTCTGAGGGGTGACGGGAGACCGTGAACCCTGAGGCTGCGCGGCCGGGCGACTAGCCCGGCTGTTGTGTTGTCAGCGCGGTGGACCTTCCGCTGAGCCGCACAGGTGCTACACTAGCGCCGAGTCCAGGAATGGAGACCGTAGCGGTGTTGACGCTGGACCGCGCATACGCTGACGACATCATCGCCCACGCCAGGGAGGAGGCCCCCAACGAGTGCTGCGGGATCATCGCCGGCCGGGATGGGCGCGCTGTCAAGCTCTTTCGGGCCGTCAACGCCGAGGCCAGCCCCTATCGCTACAACGTGGACTCCCGGGACCTCTTCCGCATCAACCAGGAGATCGAGGGCAACGGCTGGGATTTCCTCGCCATCTACCACTCCCACGTCTCAACCGGGGCCTACCCTTCGGCCACCGACATCCGCCTCGCCGCCTGGCCCCAGGCCTACTACCTCATCGTCTCCCTCGCCGACCAGGCCGACCCCGCGCTTCGCGCCTTCCGCATCCGCGACGGCCTCATCTCGGAGGAAGAGCTGGAGATAGTGGACTCGCCGCAGTCAGCGCACGAATGAGAGGGCCGTGACATGACGAGGAAGAGCGTTGGGCTGCGGCAAGCCGATGAGGTCGAGGTCCTCTGCCTCCTCGACAACGTCATCGACGTGCTCCTCACCAGCAGCGGCGTGGCCAAGAGGCCTGTCTTCAGGAGGGAGGACTTCCCGACCGAGCCCGCCGGGCTGATGGCCTCGGGCCGGGCCGCCAGGGTCCTCATCGCCG
>CAZFGZ010000017.1:0-2172 GCA_964518585.1 uncultured Dehalococcoidia bacterium
AATATGCCCAGCCGCGTGGGGTCAGCCAGGGCCTTCAAGAGCATCACCTTCTCACGCTCCGTTGGCCCATTATAGTCCAAATCCCTAGATCTCGTACCACACATGGCCAGCGAAGCTGGGAAATATGAAGCGAATTTCGGGAATTCGCATATAAGAAAGCAGTGAATACTTGACATCCTTCACGCCATGCACTAGCTTTTCGACATCCCCGATCTACTCTTGTCGGGACCGGGCGGCTCACAGGGAGGTGAGCTGCAGTGGTCACGGAAGTACCTGTGCCGGTCTGGGTCCTCCAGAGTGATTGCTGCTTGCCCGCGGACCGCGCCGCGGCTCCCTGCCAGGTCGACCTCCTCGCGACCGCTATCCCCTTGGCAAACGAAGCCTCGAACCGGGCTTCACGCGCCGAATCCTCACCAATTCGACGATATCTTCACGGAATCCTCACACAGCCCCCGACCCGCAGCATCCCCAATCGCCGGCCGCTGCACGTCATGATGGCCGCGGCTCGGCTCACTTCCGCCCCTCTGCGACTCGGAGGGCCTACGACACATAGAGACTCGTCCAGCCATCGAAAGGCAAACGCCAAACACGAACGCCAAGACGACTTCTGCCACAACTAGCCGGCGGAAGAGGAGGGTCGGCCATGCTCGGTTGGAGATCAGCCCGAGGGCGAGCCGTCCTAGTAGGCGCCGTGTTCATGCTGCTCCTGGCCACCGTGGCGGGGATAGCGGTGTGGCGTGCCCGCGACGACCAACAGCGCAACGAGCACTTGGAGCGCAGATCCACTGTGGTCACCGCCCTGGATGATGCTCGTGCTCAGCTTTACCTCGGCGCGACTTGGGTTGCCTCGTCAGCCATCGCGGAGGACCCGGCCCTCTTCTACGACTTGAATCGCCAGGCCGAGCAGGCCTTGCGCGAAGGTCTAGCCCAGGCTCGAACTGAGCTGGTCGCTCTGGGCGAGACGAACGAACTCGCAAGCCTCGACGAAGAGTCCCGCCAGATAGACGACTTGGTGCAAGAACTCGACGTGCTCTGGGAGTTCTCCCTCACCGCTGACAGCGATGCCCGGATAGAGACGGCCCAAGCGGAACTGGACCGGCTATGGCCTCGCGCCGTGGTGGTGATGGGCGACCTGGGGCAACTCGCCGAGGACCAGCAGAGCGAGTTGGCCGACGAGCGAGCGGCAGCGGAGCGCGCCACGAACGTCACCCTCTGGCTCCTGGTCGCGTTCAGCGCGGCTGCCCTCGTGACGGGGGCCGCAGCCGTCACAACCATCGGTGTATCAGTGGCGCGGCCCCTGGCCTCGCTGCGGGCGAGCGTCCGGGCCATCGCGTCCGGGAACCTGCATCTCACGGCCAGTGTGTCCGGCCCGGAGGAGGTGGCGTCCCTGGCTCGGGACGTCAACGCGATGACGGAAGCCCTCCTTGAGAGAAGAGAGGGCCTTCAGGATCCGCAGCAGAAGTATCGTCATCTGTTCGAGGATCTGACCGACGCCGCGTTTGTTGCCGACGCAAATACCGGCATCCTCCTGGACACGAACAGACAGGCTGAGGCGCTCCTGGGGCGCACCCGTGAGGAGATCATCGGGATGCACCAGAGCAAGCTCCACCCGCCGGGGAGAGCGGAGGAGTACAAGCAGAGATTCGCGGCGCACGTTGAGAAGGCTCGGAAGGCGGACTATGACGGCGAGGTCGTCACGAAGGACGGACGCCTAGTTCCGGTGTCGATCAGCGCGACCACTACTGCCGTCGTGGACGGCAAACGCCTCACGATAGGGCTCTTCCGTGACATCACGGAGCGTAAACGGGCCGAGGAGGCGCTGCGGGAGGCAAAGGAATTCGCGGAGGGGCTAGTCGCTTCCATGCTCGACGGCTTCTCCGTGCTGGACAGTCGCGGCGTCCATGTTGATGTCAACGCTGCCTTCTGTCGGATGACCGGCTTCTCGAGGGAGGAGCTGATCGGCACCGGGCCGCCCTATCCCTACTGGCCGCCGGAAGAGCACGCAAAGACAGAAGAGGCCTTCGAGAAGACCCTGCGGGGCGAGTTCGATGATCTCGAGTTGACTTTCATGCGCAAGAATGGTCAGCGCTTTCCGGTGATCATCAGCCCCTCCTGGCTGAAGGACAGGCAAGGGAATGTGGTCAGCTACTTTGCGACCGTCAAGGACATCAC
>CAZFGZ010000017.1:2272-19674 GCA_964518585.1 uncultured Dehalococcoidia bacterium
TGAAGGACAGGCAAGGGAATGTGGTCAGCTACTTTGCGACCGTCAAGGACATCACGGAGCGCAAGCAGGCGGAGGAGGCGCTGCGCGAGAGCGAAGAGCGGTTCCGGAGACTATCCGAATCGGCTTTCGAAGGCATCGCCATTCACGACAAAGGGAGGATCCTCGAGGCGAACCAGGCCTTCGAGAGGATGTTTGGGTATGAACTCTCCGAAGTCATTGGAATGTCCGCGACGGATCTCGCGGCACCCGAATCGCGCGATCTCGTATCGCAGAATATCTCGTCAGGACACAGAGAGCCTTTTGAAGCGATAGGCCTTAGAAAAGACGGCTCGACTTTCCCGTGTCTGGTGCGCGCCAGACCTATCCCATACCAGGGTCGCGCAGTCAGCGTGACAGCAATACGTGACATCAGTGAATTGAAGCGGGCAGAGGAGGAGCTCCAGAAGGCCAGAGAGGAGCTGGAAGCGAAGGTAGAGCACGGGATGCAGCGAGGGAATCCCTACCGGCTCACATTCCGAGAACTCACCGTGCTTCACCTCATAGCGGCCGGCAGAGCGGACAAGGAGATCGGTCTGGAACTCGGTATCAGCCCTCAGACGGCCCAGAAGCACGTGGCCAATATCCTCGGCAAGATGGACGCCGCCTCTCGTACCGAGGCCGGTGTGCGGGCCGTCCGGGAGGGGCTGCTCGACTAGCCCGCGCGGCCGCGCCGCCTCTCGCCTCGACACACCCCAAGCCCTGACCTCTGCTCCACAGCCGAGCATACGCAGGAATCGGTATGGAATTACTTAACACCGGGTATGGACCGCTCGCCCTGCGCCAGGCACCATTTACTTGGTGGAGTTTGCCACGCCGCCGAAGAGGTTTGCGATGGTGCTGGAACCACCGCCCAGTATTCTTCTCCTGCACGCGGACCCAGAGCGGGGCGAGGCCCATATGCAGTGCTTGCGCCAGCTAGGGTTCCTTGCTGTCGCTAGCGCCACCGCCGACCGGCTGCTTGATCTCCTGAGTACGGGTGCGCTTCCCGACGTCACATTGTTTGAGGATGGGGCCGACCATATGTCGGCGCTGCAGTTCGGGGAGGAGTTGCTGCGGCGGCTCGGGGACGCTGCGCCGCCTGTCGTGTATCTCCTGACGTCGCAGCGTGGAGAGTGTTCGATCCCCTCACCGCCCTTCAGACCGGGGCTCGATGTGGTGTTAGCGAGGCCGGTGCGTATCCGCGATGTCAACCGTGCTCTCATGTACTGTGCGCAGCGCAGCGGCAGCGCGGATAGCGTGCTCCATGCGGGCGAGCTGGACTTCGACGTCGTGCGGCGCGTGGTGTCGTTCCAGGGGCGCAGCGTGGAGCTCACCCGGTTCGAGTCGTTACTGCTGGAGTACCTGATGCGGCGGCCCGGCCGGGCGGTGCCCTGTGAGGACCTGCTGGAGCATCTGTGGGGGTTCGAGCCCGGCACCGGCACGCCCGAGGTGGTCCGGGCCCATGTGCGAAACCTCCGGGGCAAGCTCCAGGCCATCGGCGCCAGCCGGGACCTGATCAAGACCCTTTCCGGCCGCGGCTATATGCTGGGCGCGCCCACCGACATTCCCGCACACCTGTCCACCACCCCTGACCTACCCTAACCAGGGCCCCGCGGCCCAAGCTGATCCAACTCCGCCGCCAGCGGCCGCGCGTCTTGGTGCCCGGGTCCCCTCTTGACGCTTCTTCCCTACCTGCGTACCTTCACTAGGGTACGACTCATGCTCGCCAAGGTCTTCTCCTGCGCGGTCCTCGGTCTCGACGGGGAACCGGTCGAGGTGGAGGTAGACATCGCCTCCGGCCTGCCGGCATTCGCCATCGTGGGCCTTCCCGACGCGGCCTGCCAGGAGGCCAAGGAGCGGGTGCGCTCCGCGGTGCGCAACTCCGGCTTCCAGTTCCCCCAGCGACGCATCACCGTCAACCTGGCGCCTGCGGACATCCGCAAGGAAGGACCAGCCTACGACCTGCCCATCGCCATCGGCATCCTTCTGGCCTCCGAGCAGCTCGTCGCTGATGTCTCCGGCGCTCTCTTCCTGGGCGAGCTCTCCCTGGACGGCAAGGTGCGGCACGCCCACGGCATCTTGCCCATGGTAGCCCTGGCCGGGGAGCGCGGGCTGGACACGGCGTACGTCCCGGAGGCCGACGCCCGCGAGGCTAGCCTCATCGAGGGGGTGCGCATCGTGCCCGTGAACAGTCTGGCGCAACTCGCCGGCCACCTCTCCGGGGTGGACACCATCCCCGAGTTCCAGCGACCCCCCGAGCCGCCGGTGGCTGAGCATGTGTGGAACGGTACGGACTTCGCCGACATCAAGGGGCAGGAGCACGTCAAGCGGGCCCTGGAGGTGGCGGCCGCCGGTGGGCATAACGCGTTGATGACGGGACCTCCCGGCGCCGGGAAGACGCTTCTAGCGCGGGCCCTGCCCTCCGTGCTCCCCAGCATGGCCCCCAACGAGGCCCTGGAGGTAACCAAGATCTACAGCGTGTGCGGGCTGTTGCCATCGGACACCCCTCTCATCGGCCAGCGGCCCTTCCGGGCGCCCCATCACACCATCTCGCATGCGGGGCTGGTGGGCGGGGGGCGGCAGCCGCGGCCCGGCGAGATCAGCCTGAGCCACCGGGGCGTGCTCTTCCTGGACGAGCTGCCCGAGTTCGGGCACCAGGTGCTGGAGGTGCTCCGCCAGCCCATGGAGGACCGACGGGTTACCATCTCGCGCGCCCAGGGCAGCGTCACCTACCCCGCGAACTTCATGCTGGTCGGCGCCATGAACCCTTGCCCCTGCGGCTTCTACGGTGACCCTACCCGGGAGTGCACCTGCTCCGAGGCCACGGTGAGCCGCTATCAGAAGCGTATCTCCGGTCCCCTGCTGGACCGGGTGGACATCTTCGTGGAGGTGCCGCGGGTAGACTACGAGAAACTGGCCGACGAGACCCGCGGGGAGCCCTCGGCGGCTGTGCGTGAGCGGGTGGAGCGGGCCAGACAGCGGCAGGCCGCCCGACTCGCGGGCAGCCGCCTCATCTGCAACGCCGAGATGACCCCCACAGAGGTGCGCGAGCACTGCCAGGGCTACCTTGATGAGCAGGCCAGAGCGCTCCTCCGGCTGGCCATGACCCAATTGGGCCTTTCCGCCCGAGCCTTCCACCGGATCCTCAAGCTGGCCCGAACCATCGCCGACATGGCGGCCTCCGAGCAGATCACCTCACCCCACCTGGCTGAGGCCGTGCAGTACCGCCAGCGCACGCGGGCATAGGTGACCACTCCCATTTTGGCTCGCTTCCTCCTTGACTCTGTCTCGATGTCACACTAGGTTGGGGGTGGAGGTGTCCCCGGGACGCCCCTCGGCTTCCACGAGGCGTCCCATTCATAGAAGTGGCCTTCGGGATAGGAAGTGATGCGCAACTGGCGGCTCCTCTACGTCGGAGGGCCGAGGATGCGCTCGCTCAAATCAGGCAGTACCGTGCGGAGGCCCTTCCCCTCATCCTGGCAGCCATTACAGGGCTCGGTGCTGGCCTGGGGGCAGTGGTCTTCCGGAAGCTCATCACAGGCTTCAACCGCCTCTTCTTCGATGTCATCGGCGAGGCTATAGCATTCCTCGGACCCAGCCATGTCATCGTTCTCCCCGTCATCGGGGGTCTGCTTGTTGGCCCCATGGTCTATTTCTTTGCCAGAGAAGCCAAGGGACACGGCGTGCCCGAGGTCATGCTGGCCGTGGCCAGACAGGGGGGCAGGATCCGCTTCCGGGTGGCGGTCGTGAAGGCCCTGGCTTCGTCTATCTGTATCGGGAGCGGTGGTTCCGTGGGCCGCGAAGGGCCGATCGTTCAGATCGGCTCGGCCCTGGCCTCCGCTTTGGGGCAGCGACTCCGCCTCAACGAGGACATGATCAGGCTGATGGTGGCTAGCGGGGCGGCCGGGGGCATCTCTGCTACGTTCAATGCCCCCATCGCTGGGGTCTTCTTCGCCCTGGAGGTGATCCTGCGGCGATTCAGCGTCCGCAATTTCAGCGTGGTGGTCCTCAGCTCCGTGGTGGCCGCTGTGGTCTCCTATCCTCTGCTGGGGGATGAGCCTGCCTTCGCCGTGCCGGAATACCGACTGGAGAGCGCTTGGGAGGTCCCGCTGTACGGCCTCCTGGGGATCGTCTGCGGGGCGGCGGCGCTCATTTTCGTCTGGCTGGTCTACAAAGCGGAGGACACGTTTGAGGCGCTGCCCCTACCGGAATATGTGCTGCCTGCTCTAGGGGGACTGGGCGTGGGAGCCCTGGGGTTGTGGTATTCGGACCTCTTCGGCGTCGGCTACGATGGCATCGCCACAGCATTACACAGCGATCGAGCTTTCGCCGTGCTGGTGTCGCTGGCGGGGCTGAAGCTGCTCGCCACCTCCCTGACCCTGGGAAGTGGCGGCAGCGGGGGCGTCTTTGCCCCTTCCCTGTTCATCGGCGCGATGGTTGGTGGCGCTTTCGGGGAGGCGGCCCACGGCGCATTCCCCGGGGTGACGGCCGCGTCAGGCGCGTATGCCCTGGTGGGCATGGGAGCCGTGTTCTCCGGGGCGGCGCGGGCGCCCATCACGTCGATCATCATCCTGTTCGAGATGACCCGGGACTACAGCATCATCCTGCCCCTGATGACGGCGGTCGTTATCAGCACAGTGGTGGCCCAGCTCGTAAGCCGCGAGAACATCTACACCATCAAGCTCATCCGGCGAGGCGTGGACGTGGAACGCGAGGAGCGGGGGTACCTGATGGACACGGCGACGGTCGCCGATGCCATGGATCGTCACCCCTTAACCGTCTCGGCCGACATGAGCCTGCACGACCTGGCTGAATTCTTCGTCGAGAGCGGCGGGATGGGAGCCCCTGTGGTCGATGACGACGGACGTCTGGTGGCCATGGTGAGCACGGCCGACCTCCAGCCCTACCTCAACCGGATGGAGGAAGGGCTCCGCGTCATTGACATAGCCACCAAGGAGGTGGATAACGTCAAACCGGATGAGAGCCTTCACGAAGTGATCTCTAGGCCGGACGCCTGGCAGCTACATCAGTTCCCCGTCGTAGCCCGGGAAGACCCTGGCCGGTTGCTAGGAGTCCTCCGGCGCAGCGATATCCTCAGGGCCTACGGCCTGGCGGCCAGCCGCCGCTCCGAGGCTGAACAGCGAGTGCGCATGGCCTCGATGATCCAGGATGAGGATACTCGGCTGCTGAGCCTGCAGATCGCGCCGAATTCTCCGCTGGTGGGGAAGGATCTTCGGAGCCTGGCCTTGCCTCCCAGTAGCGTCATTGTCAGTATCCGCCGGCGGCGCAGGACAGTCATCCCCAGAGGTCGAGTAGTCCTGCGCCCGGGGGACCGCTTGACCATTCTCACCCTGGCGTCGGCGGAGCAAGAGCTCCGGGAGGCAGTGCCTCTGCAGTGGGAATAGCGTGCGCCCCACACCGTGGTGCTATAATCTGCGGCGGGTCGCTCGGCCCGCTCAGGGGCTCAGCCATCCGGTGGGCCCTTTGCGTATTGCCCTGTACACGCACCGGCGCCCTGCCGGAGATAGGAACGGCCTATGAGCGAACGAAAGCCTGCATCGGGAGAGCCGGGCCCGCCCGAGGCGGACATCATCACCAAGATGACGCGGATCTCGGAGGCACGCGACCTGGCTGGCGATATCACTTGCGTGGTGAAGGAGGACACAGATCTGCGAGACGTAGCCCGGCACATGTGGCGACGCCGCGGGGTGAGGACGGCAGCAGTGGTGGACGCGGAGGAACGCCTCGTGGGGATCATTCCCCTCCGCCTGCTGCTGGATGAGCTGTTCTTCCGGGTCGTGCCCGAGGAGTTCCTATCGGAGATCCTGGAGCGGGAGCGCATGGAGGAGGTCGGCAAGATGGTGCGTGCTGACACAGCGGGAGAGCTCATGCAGCCGCCGGTGTACGTGACCCTCGATGAAACCGTGAGAGACGCTTTCTGCCGCATGCACGATGAGAAGCTGGAAGGGCTGCCCATCGTGGACCAGGAGATGCGGCCCGTCGGCTACTTAGACCGCTTTCAGCTCCTGGAGGTATGGCTCCGCCAGCATCTATCCAAGGCTACGGGCTCCCCCTAGGCGGCTGCCGCCTCCGTGAGGGAAGGGGAAAAGGTCGCCGCGCGGCCATGTGGAGGGTGGTGATTGCCTGACACGGGTGTGGCAGCGGGCATCTTCGCTGTCACCTACGCCATCATAGTCTCCGAGCGCTTGCACAAGACGACGGCAGCGCTGGCTGGCGCCGTCATCATGATCGCCTTCCGCATCGTTGACCAGGAAGAAGCATTCCAGGCCATCGACTTCAATGTCATCTTCCTTCTGGCAGGGATGATGATGATCGTCAATGTGCTGGGCAAGACGGGGGTTTTCCAGTGGATGGCCATCCGCTCGGTCAAACTGGCGCAGGGGCGTCCGCTGCGGATCCTCGTCATCCTCTCGCTAGTGACCGCCATAGCCTCGGCGTTTCTGGACAACGTCACCACGGTGGTCCTCATCGCGCCGGTCACCGTGTTCCTCGCAGGGTCCCTGGGCGTGAGTGCAGTGCCCTTCCTCATCTCGGAGGCGCTGGCCTCCAACATCGGGGGGACCGCTACCCTTATCGGCGACCCGCCCAACATACTGATCGGCAGCGCCGCTGACTTGGACTTCATCTCCTTCCTGGTCAATGTGGCGCCCATCACCGTAGTCATACTCGGGGCCTATCTGTTCCTGGCTTCCCGAGTGTTCTCACGCCAGATGGAGGCCCCCGCTGAGCTACAGGCACGCGTTCTGGCCATGGACGAGCGAGAGGTTATTACGGACCCCGGCCTGCTGCGCACATCGCTGATCATTCTGGGGTTGACCATTGTCGGCTTCTTCCTGCACGGAGCCCTGGATTATGAGCCGGCTACGGTGGCCCTTCTGGGCGCAGCGGCCCTGCTGGTCGTCACCCGGCAGGATCCTCACGACATACTGCGGGACGTAGAGTGGAGCACCCTTTTCTTCTTCATCGGACTGTTCATAGTAGTGGCCGGCGTGGACAAGGTGGGGCTGCTCGAGAGAATCGGCCAGGGCCTGGCCGACCTGACAGCAGGCAACCGATTAGCGACGACCTTCCTCGTTCTGTGGCAGTCTGCTGTGCTATCGAGCATCATCAATCAGATCCCGTACACAGCGAGCATGATTCCGATCGTGCGGGAGTTAGCCGCGAGCTCGGGCGGCAGTGCTGGATCGGACAACGTCCTCTGGTGGGCCCTGGTCTTGGGAGCAGGCTTGGGTGCCAATCTCACCGTAATCGCCGCAGCTGCCAACGTCTTCGTGGCCAGCCTGGGGGAGCAGGCGGGCCAGCGTATCCCCTTCTGGCTGTTCTTCCGCTACGGGGCGCTGGTCACGGTGGCATCCGTGGCACTGGCGACCGTCTACCTGTGGCTGCGCTATCTGCTGTAGGCCTTGCATTCCTTCCCACCCAGGGCTAAGATGGCGGGTGAGCCCCCGTAGCTCAGTTGGATAGAGCGCCGGCCTCCGGAGCCGGGTGCGTGGGTTCGAGTCCCGCCGGGGGTACCACACCCTTCGTCCTACGACGCTTGCTACGCGCAACTGGCCTCGTCCAAGGGTAACGAAGCCTGTCCTGATCTACCCTTGTACAGAGCCCCCTCCTGTCCGATGAGAGCCCGTTAGCGGGTGTTGAATCCTGAGGCGCGCTCAATATCGGCTCAAGAAGACAACCACAGGTTTGTGCAGGCCCGAGCCTCAGTAGGGGTTCGTCTAGGAGCTGTAGTACACTTGTGGAATGAGGCTCAACCGCCATCTGCCAGCGCCCCGAGTTGGGCCTGAAGCCGCGGGCTGGCTCCCTCCGACTGGCCCATACTTGAGACCGCCGCCTCCAACCTCTCAAGACGCGCAACGAGGTCGGACAGGATGGCCGCATCCGGCGCGGCGCTGACGCCCGCGGCGCCAGCGGCCGGGGGAGGCTCTTCTTGCTTTGCCCTGGGTGCCGCCGGTGGCGGGGCTGGTGCTGGCGGCGCTGCTGGCGGGCCCGCCTGACCACGGCTCTGGGCCATCAGCTTGTCGATGGCTTACTGTGAAAGCACGGCACCGTCATCAGGTGGTGTTAAGGCAGCACCTCAAAGAAGGGGCTATCCACGCGATCGCGCTCCGAAAGCTCCGGGGCGTGCGGCTGTCGCGGCCTGCTCCCCCCGTAGCTGACTCCGGCGATGGCCCGGGCGAAGAACGGTCTCCCGCCGGTATCTCCGTCGGGCGCTCGGTCACGCCACCTCCCCCGGCGGCTCAGACAGGATGGCGCGCAATCTGTTCAACTCGCCCGACAGCGGGGACTCCAGCTTCCGCAGTTCCTCCGTCAACTGCGTCAACTCCGAACGGTAGGTCAGAATCAGCATGCCCACATCCATGCCTGTGTTGGTGGGTATTCGACCCAGGATTGCTGCAACCCTCTCGGCCCCAAGAAGCGCCACGCCCTCCGCAAGCTTCGATAGGCGCTCGGGCAGTGCTGCGGTTCCTTTCGGATCTCTGTCTCGCTCCAGCGATTGCAGTATCCGCAAGGCATCGATGACTTGACCGGCGAACGCCGCGGCGGTCTCTTCCTAATACACAGGATCCAGGCCGAAGCGCGACACTGTGTCGGACATCTCCCTGAGAACCGGGGTCTCGCCCCTTAGCGCTTCACGAATCACTCTGACGAAATGCTCGGGTTGGATGGGCTTGACAACGTAGTGCTTGCATCCCAGCTCTATGGCCTTGTTGGCGCTGCTGGCGTGCGCCCTCATGGCGATAACGGGTGTGTGGCGGGCACCGCCCTCGCGCCTACCTATCTCGGCAGTCGCTTCGTACCCGTCCATTTCCGGCATCTAGCAGTCCATCAGCACCGCTGCGTAGGTGATGCGCGAGAGGGTCTCGACGGCTTCGAGGCCGTTGGCGACCGCATCGGCTCGGTAGCCCATCTTCTCAAGGAGACGCAAGGCCACCTTCTGGTTGACGATGTTGTCCTCGGCAAGGGGAATGCAGCCCCTAGAAGGGACTCCTTCCCCTTGAGCGCTTTGGCGACCGGTGGGCGCGGTGTCAGCGGGATGGCCCATGATTTCCTCCAGGCAAGCCAAGAGCCGCGATTCGCGCACCGGTTTCGTCAGGCAAGCCACGATCCCCGCCTGGGCCAGGTCGGCACGGTCCTGGCAGGCCAGGGAGTTCAGCATGACCAGCCGGACTTGTGCCAAGGCGGGGTCAGATCTGATAGTCCGTGCTAGCTCCAGCCCGTCCATGCCGGGCAACCGCATGTCGAGGATGGCCAGGTCGTAGGGCTCGCCCCGCTCGGCAGCGGCGCGCAGCATCTCAAGGGCACGCGGTCCATCCTCGGCTATCCATCCCCCAGCCGGCGACATGGGCGTGCAAGATCTCTCGCTTGGCGTGGTTGTCTTCGACGATGAGCAGACGCAGGCCGCCAAGAGCGACGCCGGGAACGCGAGGGAGCTGGGCGCTGACGGGCAGCTTCTGAAGGCGCGCGGTGAACCAGAAGGTGCTGCCCTTGCCCGGCTCACTGTCGATGCCGATCTCTCCATCCATGAGGTCCGTGAGCTGCTTTGCGATTGTCAGCCCCAGCGCGAATCGGCGTGGCCAGCTCGCCCGGGGCGTCGGCTACTGCCGTTGACGCAGAACAGCGCGGTAGGTGAGCTGACGCCGCAGCCTCCCGAGGGGTCCGTGATGGCGACCTTTGCGGCATCTTCCACTTCTCTGCTAGAGTAATATGCAAAGATGGTTTGGGGGGTCAGCCGTGCCTGAGAGCAAGCATCGCCGGAAGCGCCGAGGTGGCCGCGGCCTGGGCGACGCTTACGCAGTCCGGGTCAAGCCCAGGGGGCCGTTCGCTATCTTCGGCAACGTACGCCTCTTCTACGTGGTGGGTGCCATAATCATGATGGGTGGGCTGGCCGCAGGCGGCATAAGGACAGCGGCCCGGCGCGGCGGGGGCAGCCAGCAGGCCACACCTGCCCCGCTCACCCCAACAGCCGCGGTTGAGCTGACCGCCACGCCCGAGCCAACCTTCACCATCAAGCAGTACGACGCGCCCCCACCCATGACCATCGACCCCGAGAAGTCATACACCGCCGTCATCAAGACGGAGAAGGGGAACATCCGCATCGAGCTCTTCGCCCAGGACGCCCCCCAGACCGTGAACAACTTCGTCTTCCTCGCCCGCGAGGGCTTCTACGACGGGCTGACGTTCCACTGGGTCGACCCCGGCTTCGTGGCCCAGGCGGGCGACCCTACCGACATCGGCACGGGCGGCCCCGGCTACACCATCCCCGATGAGCTGAACCAGCAAGAATTCACGGCAGGCACGCTGGGCATGGCCCTCGAGAGAGACCAAGCCAATTCCGCCGGCAGCCAGTTCTTCATCACCCTGAGCGACCAGCCCACCTTCAAAGGGCGGTACACTGCCTTCGGTCGGGTGACCGAGGGCATGGACGTGCTGGAATCCTTGACCCCCCGCGATCCGACCACCAACAGGGACGCGCCACCCGGGGATCGGATCATTAGCATCGACATCGAGGAACTCTGAGCAGCAAGAGTGCGATAGGGAGAGGGCCAGCCCTAGAAGCTGGCCCTCTTGGCGTTGCTGGGAAAAGTCGCTTGGTCAACATGTCCCGCCCCCGGACGAGGCGGCCGACGTGGTCGATTCGCGGACAGGCTACCTCCGCATCCTCCTAGGTGACCCCAGCACCACGCTCTGCGCGGCTCGCCGGGAAGTCACTGATGCTCTTGACGATTCCCTGCGCGCGAGATATCTCGTACTCGGTGGCGCACTGGTTACACAGATGGAAATCAGCGTACGTGACGAAGCCGGCAGCGGACCGGGGTCGGCGGCAGACGCTACAGAGGCGGGTGTTCTGAGGGAGCACCCCTCGCCCTAGGTCCTCCTCTACGAAGAGGCGCATGGCCGTCCTGATGGCATCCACCTGGCGCTCGGTGAGGCCGTTAGGCGGCTGTGGAACAGCGACATGTCGTGCGGACCCGTGGTACCGGCTGCCCTTCACCATCATGCTTCACCTCCACTACCATGTTCGACCAACGTTGCGGCCGCATTGAGAAGGCAGCAGCGTGTGCCCCGCCACACAACGAAGACCAGAGGCCGTAGCCCCTGGTCCACAGTGCTACTCCTCCTTCTTATGCCTACGGGGTTAGCTGTCGGGTTCGGCTCAAAGGAGTTTGCCTACCCCCCGACATCAGCGGGAGGATTCACCCCAGAGAGATTGGATCCCCCGTTCTCCACATGGAGATTCGGCTATCTATTCAGTTGGACTTAGCCTAGCCAATGCTGCGAGACGCTGTCAACTCGGGAGAGGACGGACCATCGCCCTTGGACGCCCTTACGTCCTTTCGACCGCGCGCTCAGACGCGTCTTCTCACCCATCGCCAGCAGGGCAGAAGTCTAGGGCGTAGGAGACTCGCTGTGCGCTTGCTCACCCCGCTCCAGCAGGCGCATCAGGAGGAAGAAGGGCAGGAAGCCCGCGAAGGCGATGCCGCCGGGCAGCCACAGACCACCCACGACCAGAAAGATCCCCAGAGCTAGGGCCAGGGCCATCCCAACGATGGCGACGATGCGCAGGATGGCCACGTAGCCGGCGGCCCTGCCGTCCTGCGCGCTCATCGAGACTGCCGCATCCCTCCGGCTGGTCGGGGTGGGCGGATTCGAACCGCCGACCTCTTGGTCCCAAACCAAGCGCTCTATCCTGACTGAGCTACACCCCGACTACCGTTAGCGTATCGGTCCCTTCGCTGGCCCGTCAAGGGAGCCGCGCCTAGCGGCGGAAGCGGGAGAAGTCCGGCTCCCGCTTCTCCGTGAAAGCGGTCATCCCCTCGGCAGACTCACCGCTGGTGAAGAACTCCGGCGCGATCTCCTCCACCCAGTTCCGCTCCGACTGCTCCCGCAGGTATTCGTACTCGGCCTCGAAGGTCGACTTGAGAACCGCCAGGCAGGTGGGACTGGCGGCGAGGATCTCCCGGCACCACGTGTCGACCTCCTCGTCCAGCTTCTCGTAGGGCACCACGGCGTTCACCAGGCCCATCTCCAGAGCCTCGCCCGCGGTGTAGCGGCGGCAGAGATACCAGATCTCCCGGGCCTTCTTGGCGCCCACTACCTTCACCAGGTAGCTCACGAGGTGGCCGCTGGCGGGGCTCCCGACGCGCGCGCCGACCTGACCGAACATGGCGTGCTCGGCGGCGATGCTCAGGTCAGCGAAGTAGGCCATGTGATGGCCGCCGCCGATGGCGTAGCCGTTGATGCGGGCGATGACAGGCTTGAGGCACTGCCGCATGGCCTCGTGGGGGACCAGCGAGGAGAGGTCGCGGCCCTCGGCCAGGGCCTGCTTCTCCGCCTCAGCAAGCCAGCGCACGTCGCCGCCCGAGCAGAAAGCCCTGTCTCCGGACCCGGTCAGGACCACCACGCCGATCGCGCGATCCTGGCCGGCATCGTTGAAGGCAGCGATCATCTGCTCCACCGTCTGGCCCCGGAAGGCATTGCGCACGTCAGGCCTGTTGATGGTGATCCAGGCCGCCCCCTGCACGCGATGGTGCTTCTCGTAAAGGATGTCCTCGAAGTCCAACGCCATACTTCTCCACCTCCTAGGTGTGAGTCGTGCTGCCTGCCGATGTGAGTGCGGCCAGCAGAAAGAGTGCCGGGGCATCCGGTCAGCGCCGCACCCGCGCCGCTCCAACCAGCTCCCGCACCTCCTCGATCCCCTCCTCGCGCATGAACCCTTCCAGGCCTTCCAGCACCTCCAGGGGCGCACTCGGGTTGGTGAAGGTGGCCGTACCGACCTGGACCGCCGAGGCTCCCGCCATGAGGTACTCGACGGCATCCAGGCCGCTCATGATGCCTCCGCAGCCGATGACGGGCAAGTCCACCGCCCCAGCCACCTGATAGACCATCCGCAGGGCCACCGGCTTGATAGCGGGGCCCGATAGTCCCCCGAAGACGCTGGCCAAGGCCGGACGGCGCCCCCTCACATCGATGGCCATGGCCTGAATGGTATTGATCAGGCAGACGGCGTCAGCGCCAGCCTCCGCGACAGCACGGGCCACTGCTACGATATCAGTCACGTTGGGGGTGAGCTTGACAACGAGAGGCAGGGTGGACGCTCGGCGGACCGCCCCGGTGACGTCGGCGGCCGCCTCAGGCTCCTGCCCGAACTGCATGCCGCCCCGCTGTGCGTTGGGGCTGCTGATGTTCAGCTCGATGCCGCTGACCCCCGCAACCCCCTCCAGGCGCGAGCCGACCTCGCCGTACTCCTGAGGAGTGGCCCCCAGGATGCTGACGATGACCGGCACCCGCCAGCGAGCCCACGTGGGCGCCAGGTCCCGGACAAGCGCGTCGATGCCGATGTTCTGCAGGCCAATGGAGTTGAGCATGCCCGCTGGGGTCTCTGCCGTGCGCGGCTGTGGATTGCCCGCGCGCGGCTTCAGGGTGGTGGTCTTGCAGACGATGGCCCCCAGGCGCTGGATGTCCAAGGCCTTCGCGTACTCCAGCCCGTAGCTGAACGTGCCCGAGGCCGTCATGACCGGGTTCTGGAGCAGCAGTCCTCTCTTGCGGCCGGACCCTAACTCCACAGCCAGGTTCAAGAGCACATCTCCTAAGGCTTGGCGCTGGCTTGGGGCCATTATACGGCCCCGATGGCGACCGGGTAAGCCCCGGGAACAGCGAGGGGGTGGGCCGGACGCCCACCCCCCTTTTGCCTCGTGCCAGAGGCCATGAGTGGCCGCTAGAAGTCATCACCTGGGGAGGAACGCTCAACCCAGACGGCCCCGCCGCCGAGCGCCGTGCCCGCGTCGCCCTCCCAAAGGGAATCAGAAGCGGAGTTGGGGAATTCCTTCTTGGCGCCGCACACCTTGCAGACACCCCAGCTAGTAGCCCCCTGGGGGCTCTCAATGATCCAGTGATGTCGGCACTGAGGCACTGCTGACGCCTCCCTGTCCTCCAAGGCGAGTCCTTCGCTCATCCCGCACACCTCCTTCCGACCCGCCCGCGAGCCCTCGACATCTCGCGGAGCTATAATCTAGCACACTGCTTTATGCGTTGTCAAGCTTCTAATGATAATAATGCCACTTACCGCCCGCATCTTGATCTCTTCGCTTTATCCCTGGCTATGGGCTATACTCAACAAGGATATCGGCATGACCGAGCCCTTTCTGTGATGTGTTCCTAATGAGGCGCAACCGTCGTAGCACGGTCGACGCACCTGCCGTCGGTCCAGGCCTCCCATCCGTCACCTTGCCGCAGCACCTGGATGCTTCGCGGCGAGACGGGCCGGCAAGCCATCAAGAAGTGCGAAGGCCCACCGGCCGCATTCATCCCCTTCAGCTACTGACGCCCAGACGGGGCGCACATGTTCCCCCGAAGGCTTGGGCGTCAGCGCTGGTGCGACATCGCCAGCATTCGAGCGGCGGAGCATGATTCATGTGGGGCGTCTCCGTCTTCGTTTTCAGATGAAAGGAATCGCGTATGGCTGACTCAACGCCCAGCGAACAGGAGGTGCTGGCTGCTCTCAGCAAGGTTCAGGACCCCGAACTGCGCAGAGACATCGTCTCCCTGGGGATGGCCAGAGACGTGAAGGTGGGAAACGATGGTCACGTCTCCCTTCGTGTCGTCCTGACCACCCCCGCCTGCCCTCTACGCGATGCGATCAAGGAGGACGTGGAGCGCACCCTCATGGCCGTGCCGGGGGTTAGCTCGGTATCGGTGGAGATGGACGCAGAGGTGCAGGGCCACCGGGCTCCGGCAGGTCCACGACCGGTGGAAGGCGTGCGCCACATCATCGCCATCGCCAGCAACAAGGGCGGCGTCGGCAAGACCACCGTGGCCGTCAACCTGGCGATAGCCCTGGCCAAGCGAGGCGCTCGGGTCGGCCTGCTAGACGCCGACATCACCGGTCCCAACATCCCTACCATGGTGGGCCTCAAGCCTGGCTTCATGGCGGAGACCCATGGTGGCCTCACCACTATCGAGCGCTTCGGGGTGCACATGTGCTCCATCGGCTTCATACTGCCGCGAGGCAGCGCTACCATCTGGCGGGGCCCCATGGTCGGCAAGGCCCTGGGGCAGCTTCTTCACGAGCTCCACTGGGGCGAACTGGACTACCTGATCGTGGACCTGCCGCCGGGGACGAGCGATGCCTCGCTTAGCCTCGCCCAGGAGGCCCCCGTGTCCGGCGTGGTCATCGTAAGTACGCCGCAGGACATCTCGCTGGAGGACGCCACGAAGGCCGTCTCTATGTTCGACAGGCTCAACGTGCCCGTCTTCGGTGTCATCGAGAACATGAGCTATTTCGAATGCCCCCACTGCGGGAAGCGCAGCGATATCTTCGGTCACGGGGGAGCCCGAGCCACCGCCGAGGACTTGGGGCTGGAGTTCCTGGGAGAGATCCCGCTCGACGTCAAGACCAGGGAGAGCGGCGACGCCGGCGTGCCCGTCATAGAGGCCTACCCGGACTCGCCCCAGGCTGAGGCCCTTATGCGGGTCGCCGAGACGGTGGCCGCCCGCTGCAGTGTCCTGGAGTATGCCGCAAGGGAGGTGGAGTAGCCCATGAGTCTGCGCTTCTTCGGACGACAGCGAGTCACGGACGAGGAGAAGGACCCTCCAGCCGACGAGGTTCCGTCGACCACCAGGGCACTGGAGCGCTCGCGTACGTCAGGCGCGGCACGCCGCGCCGCGAGAGCGCGAAAGGCCCGGACTCAGCAGCCCGCGAAGCCCCTGCCCGTCGCGACGCCGCAGCCGACGCCAGCGGAGGCCCCTTCGCGGGAAAGACGGCGTCGGCCTTCCGCCCCGGAGGCGCCCCCGAAGACACCGGCCCCTGAGGCACCTGCGCCGCCCTCGGTGGATGTCTCCGGCCTGGAGTCGGTGCTGGCCCAGCAAGGAAAGCTGCTCCAGGACTTCGCTTCCAAGCAGCTCACGGTCATGCGGACCGTCCAGCGCTCTCTCTCCGCCGTCGAGAAGCGGCTGGCCCCGCCGCAGCCGGTCGAAGCGCAGGTCCCGCTGCCGCGCGTGGGCATCTTCGTGGACGTGCCCAACGTCATGTACGCCGCCGAGCGCCAGGGCCTGGTCATCGACTACGCGCGCTTGCTCGCATTCCTCAGCCGCGGTCGAGAGCTGGTGAGGGCCAGCGCCTATGCCCCCATCAGCGACGATCCGCAGGCCAAGATCGAGTCGCAGAAGTTCGTCCAGCCCTTCGTGGACCGTGGCTACCGCATCGTCACCAAGCCCCTCAAACGCTACGCCGATGGGTCGATCAAGGCCAACTTTGACGTCGAGCTGGCCATCGACATCCTAACCATGTCCGACCGCCTGGACATCGTCAGCCTGGTGTCCGGCGATGGCGACTTCCGGCGCCTCGTTGAGCTGGTGGCGAGCAGGGGCGTGCGGGTGGAGGTGGTGGCCTTCGCTCAGAGCATGTCCCACGAGCTGCGCGCCATCGCCGACCAGTGCGTGGAGATCGGCGAGCACCTCTCGGAGCTTCGGGCCAAGTAGAGGCCAGCGATCGCTTTTGCAACGCGGCCATCAAGCACCGGAGCGGGCTCTTTCTGAGATCTGCGGAGTGACCTCGCGCCTGAAGCTCGTACCAGGATGATACCGACTGCTAGCGTGAGGCACTGAGCCGCCCCCTTCCCTCATGCCTTCCGCCTAGCGGAAACGTCCTCTCGTGGCAGCTCGAATGAGCCGACGAAGGAGCGTGTAATGCCGCAAGACGGTGCGATCAAGGTGACGCCGCCAGGCTCCCTTGTCCCAGTACTCGTACCTGGACCCATCTTCGGACAATCGCAGTCGGATCGGCACGACATAGGCATCATCGGGGTGGGAGAGATAGATCTCGGCATCGAGGCGGGTGGGCAACGGTGTCTGTTCCAATACGGCGCATGCCTCAAACACCAAGGTCCGACGCGTCCATACCGAGGCAGGAATATCAATTACGGTCTCGGTCCCGCTCGTTACTTTCACGCGAGGGGCCTGGCGCACCATCAGCTCCCGCTCGGTCAGCCTCACGGGATGAGCCGCCCCGCGGATGTGGAGGAGAAAGCGGCCAGGACCTGCAATTGCGACGCCTTCCTTTTGCTCCAGTGACACCTCAGCCTTCTCCACAACGAATTTGGGTCTTCGGAAGCGAATGGAGTGAATCAGCCGCGGGGTTAGCCAGAGAATGGTTAGAAGACCCGCCACCGAGGGAATCACGATAATGATGATGCCGGCGATTTCCACGCTGAGTAGTATAGCAGCGCCTCAGGAACGTCACAGGTACGCCCTAATGTCCGGACTTCCCTTTAGCGGCGCAGTGAGGTCCAAACAACAGGACGCTGCCACTGGATGCCGCTAGGCTGAACCCGCCTCAGCCGCCAGGCGCCGCCAAGCGATCT
>CAZFGZ010000018.1:0-18276 GCA_964518585.1 uncultured Dehalococcoidia bacterium
GCCTGCTGGACGCCCTCGCCGGAGACGTCGCGGGTGATCGAAGGGTTGTCGGCCTTGCGGGTGATCTTGTCGATCTCGTCGATGTAGATGATGCCTCGCTCGGCACGCTGGACATCGAAGTCGGCGACCTGGATCAGGTGCAGCAGGATGTTCTCGACGTCTTCGCCGACGTAGCCTGCCTCGGTCAGGGCGGTCGCATCGGCGATGGTGAACGGTACGTCCAGGACGCGCGCGAGAGTGCGCGCCAGGAGAGTCTTGCCGCAGCCCGTGGGCCCCAGCAGGAGGATGTTGCTCTTCTCCAGTTCGACCTCGGCTCCCTGAGCACTGGCGCCGATGCGCTTGTAGTGGTTGTATACGGCCACCGAGAGGACCTTCTTGGCGTGCTCCTGGCCGATGACATACTCGCTGAGGCGCTGGTAGATGTCCTTGGGGGCCGGCATCCGCTGGCCGGCGACCTTGCTCTTGGCAGGGCTGACGGTCTCCTCGTCGATGATCTCGCGGCAGAGCTCCACGCACTCATCGCAGATGTAGACGGCGCCGGGGCCGGCGATCAGGCGCTTCACCTGATCCTGGTTCTTGCCACAGAATGAGCAATGGTACTGGACCCGACTGTTCCGAGTGTTGGCCATCATCCGTCCTTAGTCCGCCGCTTCGCCCTCGTCTGTCCCGTCTAAGACCTATAACGCCAAACTAGCTGGATGGTTTCGCAAGGATCTCGTCGATGATACCGTACCCCTTGGCCTGCTCCGGGTTCATGAAGAAGTCCCGGTCGAAGTCGCGTCGGATGCGCTCCTCTTCCTGGCCGGTGTGCTTCACCAGGATATCACGGATGATCTCGTTCTCGCGCAGCAGCTCCTTGGCCATGATCTCGACGTCCACGGCCTGACCGCGGGCGCCGCCCATGGCCTGGTGCATGTGCACGGTGGAGTTGGGCATGGAGTAGCGCTTGCCCGGGGTTCCCGCCGCCAGGAGCAAGGTGGCCATGCTGGCGGTCATCCCCACGCAGTAGGTAGCTATATCCGGCTGGACGAGCTGCATCGTGTCGTAGATGGCCAGGCCGGCGGGGATGGTACCCCCGGGCGAGTGGATATAGAGGTTGACGTCCTTGTCCCGGTCCTCCCGCTCCAGATACAGGAGCTGGGCGATGATAAGGTTGGCGATCTGGTCATCGATGGGTGTGCCCAGGAAGATGATCCGTTCGCGCAGCAGGAGGGAATAGATGTCGAAGGCACGCTCTCCCCTGGCGCTGCTCTCTATGACCGAGGGGATAATGACGTCGCGAGGTGTCCACTCCATGTGTGCTCACTCCTTCGGGGTGCTGGAGGCGTCCGCCGCTTCGCCAGCCGAGGCGATTTCCACCAGGCGCTCCAGGGTCCTTCGTGTCAGCAGGGAGCGTCTCAGGCCCTCCCTGCCTTGCTCGCTCGCGAAGAGGCGCCGCGCCTCGTCCGCCTGCTCTCCGGCGCCCTCTACCAGGCGCTCCACCTCTGCCTCCACATCATCATCGCCCACCGTTATATTTTCGGCTTCAGCCACCCGAGACAACACCAGGGATCGCCGCACCCGCTCCTCTGCCTGAGGCCGCAGCTCTGCCCGCAGCTCCTCCTCCGATTTCCCCACCCGCTGCAGATAGCGCTCCAGGTCCCGGCCCTGCCGGGCCGGGCCCGCCTGCTCTTCCAGCAGGCGGTCCACGTCTCGCTCCACCAGCACGGGCGGATACTCCAGCTCCGCTCGCGCCACCAGAGCGGAGATGATCTGATCATGGTAGCGGTGCTCGTCGATCTCCTCCTCTATGCGCTGGAGGTCGGAGGCGATCCGGTCCCGCAGGGCCACCAGCGTGGGAAAGCCCTCACCCACCTGACGGGCGAAGTCATCGTCGAGCTCGGGCAGCTTCTCCTCCTTCACCCCGTGGATGACCACCCGGTATGAGCACTCCTTGCCGGCCACCCGGGAGTCGCTGGCGTCCTCGGGCACGGTGAGATCGAAGTGAAGCTCAGCTCCCTCCTCCGCGCCGATGAGGCGCTCCGCGAAGCCGGGGACGGAGATCACCTCCCCCTCGCGGAGCCGGAACTCGACGTCTTTCTCGTCCACCAGGACGGTCTCGCCTACCGCCCCGAAGACGTCGGCCCGCGCCACATCGCCCCACTGGAGGGGCCGCCGGACCGGCTCGAGGGTCGCGTAGCGGCGGCGCAGGCGTTCCATCTGCTCCTGGACCCGCTCTGGCTCAACGGTCACCGGGTCTCGTGCCACGCGCAGAGCCTGATACTCGCCCAACTCCACGGTCGGCCTGAGGGGCACGGTGGCCTTCAGCACCAGCGGCTGCTCGGTCACGATCTCAAGCTCCGGGAAGTCAATCGGGTCGAGCTGCTCCCCCTCCACCGCCTCCTGATAGACCTGCGGCAGCAAGCGATCGATGGCGTCGTGGAGGAGGGCGTGCTCGCCGAGGTAGCGCTCCAGCATCGCCCGCGGCGCCTTGCCCAGGCGGAAGCCGGGCACCTGGGTCTTCTTGGCCAGCCGCCGGTAAGCCGAGTCCAGAGCGCCTTCGAGACGCTCTGGCTCCACTTCGATCTGCAGGACGACCTGACCCTCGGGGATCCTCTCAGTAGAAACCTTCACTCGTTTGCACAGCCCTCCAGGCTTGGATTATAGCATGGGGCCTGGGCACGAGGAACTGCCATCCGACCCTCGGGGAAGGCCCTCGCCACGCCTCGGCCGGAACTAGCGAGCCCTCGGCGTCAGGACATCGTTGAGGGCGTCGCCCAGCAGGTTGAAGGCGAAGATGAGCATGCCCACGGCCACTCCCGGCACCAGCAGCAGGTGGGGATGAGCGTTGATCACGCGAGGGCTGCTGGCATCGAAGATGAGCGCGCCGAAGCTGGGCGTCGGCGGCTGGATGCCCACGCCGAACCAGGTGAGCGCGATCTCCGAGCCAGCGATCGCCCCCAGAGACGCCGAGATCCCCACGATGACGATATTGCTGACGTTGGGCAGCAGGTGCGAGATGACGATGCGCCACGCGCTCGCCCCCATGGCCCGCGCCGCCTGCACGTATTCCGTCTCCCGCAGCGCGAGCACCTGCGAGCGGATCACGCGGGCACCCCCGACCCAGGCGAACAGCGACAGGGCGCCGAAGATGAGGAAGTAGTCTGGGGCGCCGGAGCTGACGATGCCCTCGATGCCCGTGCGGTCCTCGACCCAGCGCGCCGCCTCCACCACCCGAGGCCGCATGGTGGCGTTGATCAGGATCAGCATCGGTAGCCCCGGCAGGGCGAAGAACACGTCCCCCACCCGCATGATCAGCGTGTCCACCTTGCCCCCCAGGTACCCGGACAGCAGCCCCAACCCGACCGAGAGGACGATGCCCCCGGTGAGAACGGTCGCCGCAGTGACGATGACGGTGGTGCGGGCGGACCAGATGACCCGGCTGAGCATGTCGCGGCCGAGGCGGTCGGTGCCCAGAGGGTGCTCGAGGGAGGGCCCCTCCAGGTCGCGGTCCAGGTTCTGCTCGCGATAGGAGTAGGGCGACACCAGCGGAGCGAGTATCCCCGCTCCATAGAAGATGATGATGGCCACGATAGCCGCCACAGCCAGCTTCTTGCGCAGGAGCCGCCGCAGGGCCAGGCGCAGGGGGCTGGCCGCCGGCCTGGCCTCCGTCTCCTCCAGGGTGTCCGTCGCTGCCTGCGCCATCTACGTGGCCTCCCGCCGCTCGTAGCGGATGCGCGGGTCGATGAAGGTGTAGGCGATGTCGATGAGGATGTTGGCCAGGATGAAGGCGACGCCCAGCATCAGCACCAGCGCCAGGATGACGTCGTAGTCCCGGCTGGTCACCGCCTGGAACGCCAGCCGGCCGATGCCCGGGATGCCCAGGATCGTCTCGGTGAAGAAGGCCCCCTCCAGCAGCGTCACCAGGGAGAGGCCGATGACCGTCACCAGCGGCAGCAGCGCGTTGCGGGCGACGTGCCGGCTCACCACCGTGAACTCGCTGAGGCCCTTCGCCCGGGCGGCCCGCACGTAGTCCTCCCCCAGCACGGCCAGGGTGGTCGCCCGCGTGAGCCGGGCGATGCCGGCGATGCTGGGCAGCGACAGGGCGAGCGCGGGGATAACGATGCTCTTGCTCAGGATGCCCACGGCGATCTTCTGGCCCGCCAGCTCCACGGTGGGACCGTCCCATCCGCCTACGGGCAGCCAGTCCAGCTTGAGCGCGAAGATGAGCACCAGGAAGGGCACCGCCACCAGCGCCGGGATTGACTGGAAGAGCAAGAAGGTGCTGATGGAGACGGGGTCCACCCAGGTGCCCTGGCGCAGCGCGGCATAGGTCCCGACGGGGATGCCCAGGGCGAAGGCGATGATAAGGGCTATCATCCCCATCTGCACGGACACGAGGAGGCGGGGCCAGATGATCTCCCAGACGGGCACCCCCCGGTAGATGGAGATGCTCTCGCCCAGATCGCCCTCCAGGAGAACGCCCTTCATGTAGAGCCCGTACTGCTGGATGACAGGCTTGTCCAGACCCTTCTCGGCGCGCACGCGCTCGAAGGCCTCCGGGTCGCGGAACTGCCCCGACATCACGCTGATGGGGTCGCCGGGACCGTAGCGGGTGATGCTGAATGCGATGAAGGTGACGGCCAGGAGAATGACCGGCGCCCAGAGGAGGCGCCGCAGGGTGTAGGTGAGAACTCCTTGCATGACCGGCCGGCCGCGCCCGGCTACTGTTCGACGCTGGCGTAGCGGAGCCGCGGAATGACGATGGCCGGGAAAATGAAGCCCTTCACGTAGGGTTTGACCAGGTCGTGCGACCGAGAGAAGAACAGAGGGATCCAGGGGCCGTCGTCGATGATCATCTGCTCGGCCTCAGCGTACAGCTCAAAGCGGCGTTCCTGGTCCAGCTCGCCGCGCGCCTCCTCGAGCAGGGCGTCAACCTCGGGGTTGCTGTAGCGGCTGTTGTTCTGGCGGCTCTTGCTGTAGAAGAGGAGGTCCACCACGTTCTCCGGGTCAGGGTAGTCCATGATCCAGCCAAGGTGGAACATCTGGTAGCGCCCCTGGTCGATATCGGAGAAGAAGGTGGCGGCCTCGGCCTGCTCGATCTCCACGTCAACGCCGAGGTTCTCCCGCCACATCTCGATGATCGCCTCGCTGGTGGGTCCGACGGTCGCGCCGCCGCCGCTCTCGGCCAGGGTGATGGTGGGCAGGTTCTCCGGCCCCTCGTACGTCGACTCAGCCAGGAGCTGGCGCGCCATCTCCGGGTCGAACTCCAGGGTGTGAGTCGGGCTGTCATAGCCGGGGACACCCGGAGGCACCAGCCCGTCGGCCACGGGGATGACGCCCTTGAGGATGACCTCGGCGATCTTCTCCCGGTCGATGGCGTGAGCGAAGGCCTGGCGGACCTTGGGGTCGTCGAATGGGGGCACGTTGACGTTCAAGCCGATGTAGTCGATCGACAGCTCGTCGCTGGAGACGTACTCAGCGTTCAGCGGGTCGGACGGGTCCAGGATGCGCTCGATGTCGTCCACGCTGATGCCGGCGACATCGATGTCGTCGTTCTCATACATCGTCAGGACGGAGCCGCCCGCGAGCAGGTAGCGGACCGTCTCCACCTGGGGCGCGCCCAGGTGGTAGTCCTCGTTGGCCTCCAGGGTGATGCGCTCGCCCAGGCGCCACTCCTTCATCTTGTAAGGGCCGGTGCCGTTCGGCTGGCGGGTCCAGTTGCGCGGGTTGGACTCGACCTGGCGCTCGTCCACCACGAAGGCAGTCGGGTAGATGAGCTTGTCCAGGAAGACAGGCGTGGGGCTCTCGATGGTGATGTTGAGGGTGAGGTCGTCCACCACCTCGATGCCGCTGACCTCATCGGCGCGGCCCCGGGCCATGTCCCTCGCCCCCACGATGTCGCCCAGGTAGGTCTCGGCCACGATCGAGCCCGTCTCCGGGGCCAGGGCCCGCTCCAGCGAGTACTTGAAGTCCTCAGCGATGACGGGACGCCGGTCGTGGAAGAGGGCGTCCGGGCGCAGGTGGAAGGTGTAGGTGACGGTGCCGTCGGAGTTGTCCACGATCCCGCCGTTCTCGCGGGTGGGTATCTCCGTGGCCAGGTCGGGCACCAGGTTCAGGTCCCTGTCCAGCGTCACCAGGCCGCCGAAGATCTCCGCGATGTAGGCGGCGGAGGCAGCGTCGGTGGCCAGGGCAGGGTCCAGGGTGATGGGGTCGCCGCCGGGAAGCCGGAGCTCACCGGCCACGCGAGGCTCCTCGGTGGCCTCGTCGCTGGGCTCCTCGGTGCGCTGGGCCTCGGGGCGCCCCTCTTCAGCCTCCTCGCCTCCACCGCGGGCGATGATGAGTATTGAGACGGCGCCGATGGCGATGACCAGTGCGACCACCACGCCCAGTATGCCCAGGACCAGCCTGTTCACGAGCTAGGCAACCTCCTCCAGAGAGCGAAGGCGACGGGGCGCTCCCGAATCATGTTCGGCTCCCCTGAGTACAGGGATGATAGCAGAGGCCGCCCCTGGGAGCAACGAAGCGGCCCCCGAGAGCGGGAAGCGCCCGGCGGTCTGTCAACGTGCGACAGCGTCTCACTCGAACTCCCTGTCCCTGGCCTTGACCCACGGCACATTGTACTGGGACTGGAACTCCTCGCGGTTGCGCCGCCCCATGCTCATGCACCAGAAGTTCGCCGAAGCCCTTATCGCCGCCGCCCTCCCCATGATGTCCTCCGCCTGGTTGATCGCCAGTTTCGACGCCATCAGGCCCCATGGATCAAGGCCGGCTATTGTCCCGGCCAGCTTCATCGTCTCCTCCTCCAGGCGTTCTCTCGGCACCACTCTGTTCACTATCCCCAACCGCAGCGCTTCTTGGGCATCGATGAACTGGCCGGTCCACAGGCACTCCTTCGCCTTTCGCGCCCCGAGTTCGATGTACATGGCAGGATACTCTAGCTGCGCACCTCCCCAGCTCCTCACCGTCTTGTCCTGGAACTTCGCATCCTCAGAAGCTACGATGAGGTCGCAAGAGCAGGCCATCATCCAGCTGGCCATGATGCAGTACCCCTGCACCATCGCGATGGTTGGCTTCGGGACGTTGCGCCAGTGCTCACGTGGGAAAGAGTACATTCCCGTCTCGATAACCTTCAGCAGCCCCAGGGGTGATCTATCTCGGGGTCTCTTCGCTTCCTCAATCTCAGCCTCCTTGCTTCCCATGTCATGACCCGCGCCGAAGTTGTCTCCGGCTCCAGCCAGGACTATCACCACCACCTCATCGTCTTGCTCAGCTTGAGTGAAGGCATCGTCCACCTCCCGGTACACCTGGGGGAAGATCGCGTTCATCACTTCAGGGCGGTCCACCGTGATCTTGGCGACCCGGCCGGAGACTTCGTATCTTACGAATTCTCGCTCCATGTTCCTTCCCTCCTGGCATCATAGCCGTCTTGGCAGGGGTCTTCGGCTCTTCCGAGCACGGGGATGATAGCAGGGGGGTGCCCTCCGGGGCAACGAAGCGGCCCCCGAGAGCGGGAAGCGGCTCTGGCCATGGGCGGCGCCCTAGGATGCGGCTCCCTTGGACCCCTTCGCCAGCCTGATGCCCAGGACGTCGAGCTGCTCCCCGGCCACCGCTGATGGCGAGCCGGTCATCGGGTCCGACGCCGTCTTGGTCTTCGGGAAGGCGATAACCTCGCGGATGTCCTCGTTGTCGGTGAGCAGGGCGACGATCCGGTCCAGGCCCATGGCGATGCCGCCGTGAGGCGGCGCCCCGTACTCGAACGCCTCCATCATGTGGCCGAATCGCCGTTCGGCCTCCTCGGGCGCGATACCCAGCGCCGCGAACATGCGCTGCTGCACGTCCCGCTGATGGATACGAACGCTCCCGCCGCCGACCTCTACGCCGTTCCACACCACGTCGTAGGCCTGGGCCCGCACGCGTCCGGGGTCGGAGTCCAGGTAGGGGAGATCCTCCGGCATCGGCGAGGTGAACGGGTGGTGGACGGCGTACCAGCGCTGGTCCTCCTCGTTCCACTCCAGGAGCGGGAAGTCGGTAATCAGGGCGAAATGATAGGTCTTCGGGTCGGCCAGGTTGAGGCGGGCAGCGATCTCCCGGCGCAGGCCGTCCAGGGCAACGGGCACGCGGTGATGGGAGCCGGCCGCCGTCCTGCTCGCCATCTTCTCGCCGGCGACCATGATCAGGAGGTCACCCCTCTTGGCGCCCGCGCGCTGGGCCATGGCCTTGACCATCTCCACCGGCAGGTACTTGTGCATCGGCGAGCGGATGTCGTCCTCGGTCAAGCCCGCGATGTCGCCCTCCCCCAGAAGGGCCGCCGAGATGAGCCCGCGGACGCCGAAGTTCTGGACGAAGCTGGTCAGCCCGTCGATGTCCTTGCGGCTGAACTCGGCACCCCCGGGAACGCAGATCCCCTTGACCAAGCCGCCGCTCTCCACCGCCGTGCGGAAGCCGGAGAACTCCGAGGCCCCCGCCAGGTCAGTGAAGTCCACCAGCTCCATCCCGTAGCGCAGGTCCGGCTTGTCCGAGCCGTAGCGGGTCATGGCCTCCTCGTATGTGAGACGGGTGAACGGCCGGACCACATTGACGTCGGGGCGCATGGCCGTGGCCACCCCGGCGTGCAGCTCCTCCATCAGCTCCAGCACGTCGTCCACCGTCACGAAGCTCATCTCCATGTCGAGCTGCGTGAACTCCGGCTGACGGTCCGCCCTCAGGTCCTCGTCCCGGAAGCAGTGCGCGATCTGGAAGTACTTCTCATAGCCCGACACCATCAGGAGCTGCTTGAACTGCTGGGGCGATTGAGGCAGCGCGTAGAAGGAGCCCTTGTTGACGCGGCTGGGGACCAGGTAGTCGCGGGCGCCCTCCGGCGTGGCGTTGGCGAGGATGGGCGTCTCCACCTCAATGAAGCCCTTCTCGCCCAGGAAGTCGCGGATCCACTTGATGGCGCGATGGCGCATCCACAGGTTGCGCTGCATCCGCTCACGGCGCAGGTCCAGGTAGCGGTAGCGCATGCGCAGAAGCTCCTCCACCTCCACCTCTTCGCTGATGTAGAAGGGGGGCGTCTTGGAGGGGTTCAGCACCTGGAGAGCCGACACTCGCACCTCGATCTCCCCGCTGGGCAGGCTGGGGTTCTCGGTGCCGGGGCGGCGGGCTACCACCTCGCCACGCACCTGGAGGACGTACTCGCCGCGGATATCGCCGGCCATTGCGTGGGCCTCCGGGGCAACCTCAGGGTTGATCACCACCTGCACCAGCCCGCGGCTATCGCGCAGGTCGATGAAGATGAGCCGGCCGTGATCGCGACGCCGGTTGACCCAGCCGGCCAGGGTCACCTCCCGGCCCGCGTGCTCTTTGCGCAGTTCGCCGCAGTAGTGAGTCTTCAGCACGATGTCCTCCCGCGCGCGGCGGATATCGAGAGCGCCGCGCTCACCTGAGTGTCGCACGCCAGCGGCCAGAAGGTCAACGAGGCCGAAGCTGGCAGCCGCCCCCGGCCGCTGCTACGATGGAGGGGAGATGACACGACCCCTCAGCCTCTACGTGCATGTCCCCTTCTGCAGGGCGAAGTGCCGCTACTGCGACTTCAACTCGTATGCGGGACAGGAGCGCCTGATCCCTGCCTACGCGCGCGCCCTCGCAAACGAGGCTCGACTCGGCTCGGAGGCGTCAGCCGGCCGTCCGCTGGACACCGTCTACCTCGGCGGGGGCACGCCCAGCCTCATGCCCCTGAGCGACATGCGGCTGGTCATGGGGGCGCTTGGCGACTTCTTCCCCCTCACGCCCGCGGCTGAGATGTCCCTGGAGGCCAATCCGGGCACGGTGGACGAGGCGTATTTCCGAGGCCTCCGAAGGCTCGGATTCAACCGCCTCAGCCTGGGCGTGCAGAGCTTCGACGACGGCGAGCTGAGGACGCTGGGCCGCATCCACTCGGCCGGGGAGGCGCGGCAGGCCTACGAGGCGGCCCGCGCCGCCGGCTTCGACAACGTCAACCTGGACCTCATCTTCGGTTCGCCGGGGCAGGCCCTGAGCCGCTGGCAGCGCAGCCTTGAGGAGGCGCTGGCCCTGCGGCCGGAGCACCTCTCCCTCTACGCGCTGACGCTGGAGGAGGGCACCCCCCTCGCCCGCGAGGTGGCCGAGGGCAGCGTTCCCGCGCCTGACCCCGACATCCAGGCCGACATGTACACCTGGGCCGAGGATCGCCTGGCCCGCGCGGGCTATGAACACTACGAGCTCTCCAACTGGTCCCTGCCCGGGCGGCGCTGCCGCCACAACCTCACCTACTGGGAGAACCGCGAGTACCTGGGCCTGGGGGCGGGCGCCCACTCCTATCTCGATGACGTGCGCTCCGCCAACGTCGTCGCCCCCGCCGAATACATCCGCCTCGTCGACGAGGCCGCGGCCTCCGGCGAGACCGGCCGTGTGCCCATGCCGCAGGTCGTCTCGGAGGAGCGCGTGGACGAGGCGCTAGCGATGGCGGACACCCTCATCCTGGGCCTGCGCCTCGTGGAGGGGGTGAGCCTCTCGCGCTTCCGCGAGCGCTTCGGCGTCGAGCTGAGTGAGCGCTACGCCGACCGCCTGCGCGATCTGCTTGGGACGGGTCTGGCCGAGACGGCGGACGGCCACCTGCGGCTGACGCCCCGCGGCCGCCTGCTCGGGAACGAGGTGTTCCAGCGCTTCCTGCCCGACTCCTAGGAGGCCTCAGGCTTGTCCAGACGGTGCAGCGAGCGCAACACCTCCACCAGGTCCTCGACCTGGGGCCGCAGCCGCGACGGGGGCGCACCCAGCGGGTCAGGCGTGGGCGCTTCGCCCATCAGCACCTCCAGGCAGCGGCGCACCGACCAGGCCAGGGCGGTCAGCTCGTAGCCGCCCTCCAGGGCTGCCAGCAGCCGTCCCTGACACAGCTCAGCCGCCATCCCCTTGACCTGCGCCATGAGCTCGCCGAATCCGTCCACACTGAGGCTCATAGGAGCCAGCGGGTCGGCGAAGTGGCCGTCGAAGCCGGCCGAGACCAGGATGGCCTCGGGCGCGAAGCGGCTGACCGCCGGCGCCACCACCTCGCGGAAGACCAGGCCGTACTCGGCATCGCCCGACGCGGTGGGCATCGGGATGCTGAGCATGCTCCCCAGGCCGGGGCCAGTGCCGGTCTCCCGCCAGTGGCCCGTCCCGGGGTAGAAGGGGTAGGCGTGGCTGGAGACGTAGAGGACGTCGGGGTCGTCATAGAAGGTAGCGTACGTGCCGTTGCCATGATGGATGTCGAAGTCCACGATGGCGACCCGGCGCAGGTCCCACCGCCGTTGCAGGTAGCGGGTGGCGATGGCCACGTTGTTGAAGAGACAGAACCCCATCGCCTGGTTCTCCAGGGCGTGATGGCCCGGGGGCCGCACAAGGCAGAACGCCGACTCCACCTGCCCCTCCATGATGGCGTCGGCCGCCGCCAGGCAGCCTCCGGCCGCGCGCACGGCGGCCTGGTAAGAGCGGGGAGAGATATACGTATCGGGGTCCACCCAGGCCCCGCCTGAGTCGGCGATACGTCGGACCTGCTCCACGTACTCCGCTGCGTGCACCAGCGTCAGCTCCTCGCTGGTGGCGTCGCGGGCAGTGACGGACGTCAGGCGGGCGAGGAGCCCGCTCTCCTCCAGCAGGGTCATGATGGCGACAAGACGCTGCGCGTTCTCGACGTGCGCGCCGGTCTCGTGCTCCAGGTAGAGAGGGTCATAGACCACGCCAACGGTCATGGGAAGAGACCTCGCTTTCCGGTCACATCCGGCGCCGAGGGAGGGTCGGCAGCCCTCCGCGACGTGACCGCGCGCTGCGCCAGCAGAAAGAGCACGGCCGCACTTACCAGGATAGCACCCCCACCCACGTAGACAACCCGCAGAGCCGCGGCCGTCCCCAGGGCCAGCCCGATGACGGGCCCCAACGCCGCGCCAAGGTCCAGCCACGTGGCGTAGCGGGTCATCACCCGCACGTCGCCGGTGCGGGCGGCCAGGTCGCCCGCCGCCGAGTCCAGGGACACGGTTAGGGCGGTGGCAGCCACGAACATGCCGATTACCGCCGGTGTCACCGCTGCCAGCGACCGGACGACCGCCACGACGAGCAGGGCGACGCATACCGCCAGCAGGCCCGCGATGATGACCCGCCGCCGCCCCCATCGGTCCGAGAGGTGGCCCAGGTACACGCCCAAACCGAGGTCGCTGACCCAGCGCAGCGATAGCAGCGACCCGCTGAGGGTGGCCACCCCCATGGTCACGCCCCAGATGCCGACCTCCGACCCGACCAGGTCTCGCAGAAGGAACCCCAGCGTCCCCGTCACCAGGCCGCTGATGACCAGCCCCTCGGCGAACGCCGCGTAGTTGATGGCCAGGGCGCTCGGCCGCGGCGATAACTGTGCGGGACCGGCGCCCACCTCGACGTGAGCCGGGGCTCGCCGGGCGGGATCGGAGACGGCCTGCTCGGCCAACGCCGCGCTCACCTCCACCCGTGCAGGCCGGCTTCCCCGCTCCCTGCCCAGCAGGGCCATGGGCAGGCCCAGGGCCGTGATGCCGGCGAAGAGGAGGATGGTCTCCCGCTGGCCGAGCAGGTCAGTCAGCAGCCCCCCGAGCAGCACGCCGGCCAGGCTGCCCAGTCGGGAGACGCCCTGATAGAAGCCCATGAAGAAGCCCCGGCTCGATTCCGTGGAGACCTCCAGCACCGCCACGTAGCCGCCCAGCCGGAGCAGGGAGAAGCACAGGCCCCAGACGATGCGCGCCCAGACCAGGATCCAGAACCCCTTCGCCAGGCCGTAGGTGGCGGTCGCCGCCACGGTCGCTGCCAGGGCAGCGTAGAACGGCACGCGGCTGCCGAATCGGCGGAACACCGCCGCCGCCAGCGGGTTCGACAGCAAGCGCACGAAGCGATTGATGCTGAGCAGGACGCCCACCATCGCCACCGACACCCCGAAGGACGACGGCCGCGTCGGCAGCACGGCATAGAGGAAAGAGTCGCCCAGCAGCGCCAGGGCCATCCCCACCGAGACGCTGATCACCACCCAGGGGATCGGCCACCGCCGAACCGTCGCCGCTCCAGGCGAGGATGACGCCTGCAAGCCGGACTCCTCTCCCAATACTCCGTCGCCAGCTTGCTCGCTGACAGGGGGCGCGGCCAGCCTATGACAAATGACCCCGCCTGGCAAATCAGCAAGGACGGTGGGGACTCAGAGCGCCGGGCCTCCTATAATAGTGGAGAATCGGGAGGCGATCGCTCAGGAGGTCCCATGGCCCGAGAGCTCTACTTCGCCTACGCTTCCAACATGGAGCCGCGGCGCTTCCGGCGGCTCTGCCCCGGCGGCGCCCTGGTGGGGCCGGCTCGGCTGCCGACCTATCGGCTCGCCTTCAGCCGCTACTCGCGGCAGCGCCGCGGCGGCTCCGCCGATGTGGTGCCCGATCCCGACTCCGAGGTGTGGGGCGCCCTCTACGAGGTCGACGAAGACGACCTGGCGGCCATGGACCGCAGCGAGGGCGTCCCGGCGGCCTACCGCCGTCAGGTGGTGACGGTGCTAGATGAAGCGGGAGAGGAGCGGCAGGCCGTCACCTACACGGCCAATCCCACCGGCGACTTCCTGCCCCACAAGGAGTACCTGCTGGTGATCCTCCAGGGCGCGGAAGCGCGGGGCCTCCCTCCCGAGTACGTCGAGAGCCTGAGGCAGATCCGGACGCAGTAGCGCCATGTACGTCATCGGTACCGCCGGCCACGTGGACCACGGCAAGTCCGTCCTGGTCGAGGCCCTCACCGGGATCGACCCCGACCGCCTCCGCGAGGAGAAGGAGCGGGGGATGACCATCGACCTCGGCTTCGCCTGGATGAGCCTGCCCAGCGGCCGCGAGGTCAGCATCGTCGACGTGCCCGGCCACGAGCGCTTCGTCAAGAACATGCTCGCCGGCGTCGGCGGCATAGACCTGGCGCTCCTGATCGTCGCGGCTGACGAGGGGGTGATGCCCCAGACGCGCGAGCACCTGGCTATCCTCGACCTGCTCCAGATCCGCAGCGGGGTCCTGGTCATCACCAAGAAGGACCTGGTGGAGGCCGACTTCCTGGAGCTGGTCTCGGCGGACGTGCTCGATCTGGCGGAGGGCACGACCCTGGAGGGCTCGCCGCGGGTGGCCTGCTCGGCGGTCAGCGGCGAAGGCCTGGACGAGCTGGTCTCGGTCATCGACCGGCGGCTGGAGGAGACCACCGCCAGACGCGACATCGGCCGGCCGCGCCTCCCCATCGACCGCGCCTTCACCATCGCCGGCTTCGGGACCGTCGTGACGGGCACCCTCATCGACGGCAGCCTCGCGGTGGGCCAGGAGGTGGAGATCGTGCCGGGAGGCCGCCGCACACGCATCCGCGGCCTCCAGACCCACCGGCAGCAGGTGGAGAAGGCCCTGCCGGGGACGCGCACCGCCGCCAATCTGACGGGTGTCGCCAAGGATGACCTCTACCGGGGCCAGGTGGTGACTCCGCCCGGCTGGCTGGTCCCCACCAGGACCGTCGATGTCCGACTGCATGCCCTGGCCTCGCTGCCGCGGCCCATTCGTCACAACGCCCGCCTCACCTTCCACAGCGGCGCCAGCGAGGTCAACGCGAGCGTCCGCCTCCTGGACCGCGATTCCCTCCCCCCGGGCGAGGAGGGATGGGCCCAGCTCCGGCTGGACCGCCCGGTGGCCCTGGTCAAGGGCGACTACTTCGTCGTCCGCGACCCCAACGAGACCGTCGGGGGCGGTCAGGTGCTGGACACCCGGCCGCGGCGGCACCGGCGCTTCCAGGCGGCCACGGTGGCGGCGTTGACGGCGCTGGATCGCGGCTCGCCCGAGGAGGTGCTGGTGGCCGCCCTCGGCAACAAAGAGCCCACAGAGGTGGCCACCCTGGCGCGCGAGACCAACCTGAGCGTAGACGAGGCAAGGGCCGGCGTAGAGCGCCTCATCGAGGAGGGCCGGGTCGTGGCCCTGACCCCCCTCTCCCTCGACGTCCAGGCCCCGCTCTTCACGGCGCAGGGCTTCACCGCCCTGGGCGAGCGGGTTCAGGAGGCGGTCGCCGCCTTCTGCCGCGAGTATCCCCTGCGCCGAGGCATACGCCGGGAGGAGCTGCGCAGCCGCCTCAGGCTGCCCGCGCGCGTCTTCTCGCTCGCCATTGAGCACTGGCTGCGCGAAGGCAAGCTCAGGGAATGGGGCGCGCTCGTCGCCCCCTCGGGCCACCGGCCGACTCCCACCGCCGCGCAGGAGGCCGAAGCCTCGGCCTATCTACAGCGCCTCGAGGCGAGCCCCTACTCTCCCCCCACGGACCGAGCGCCCGGCCCGGAGCTCCTGGCATACCTGGAGGACTCAGGGCAGGTCGTGAACGTGGGCGACGGCGTGGTCTTCACCGCCTCCGCCTACCGGGAGATGGTAGAGCGCATCGTGGGCCACATTCGGGAGCACGGCACCATCACCCTCGCCCAGGTGCGCGACCTCTTCGGCACCAGCCGCAAGTACGCCCAGGCCCTCCTCGAGCACCTGGACCGACGCCGGGTGACGCGCCGCGTGGTCGGTGAGCGGGTGCTGCGCGAACCGCCCCCGCCCTAGCCCTCGCTGGGGACGGGCAAAGCCTCGCGACCGGTGAGGCGGCGCCAGAGTCGGGGGATGTCCCCCTCCTCCCAGCTCACCAGGACCTGAGCCGCGATGCAGATGGAGCTGTAGGTGCCGGTAACGGTGCCGATCAGCAGCACCCACAGGAACGGACGGATGGTCTCGCCGCCCATGAGCATGAGGGCCAGGATGGAGAAGATGAGCGTCAGCGAGGTGTTCAGCGACCGGCTCATCGTCTGGAGGAGGCTCTCGTTGACGCACTGGGACAGGTCGCGGCCCTCGCCCCGCCGCACGGTCTCGCGGATGCGGTCGAACACCACGATGGTGTCGTGCACGCTGAAGCCGATCACCGTGAGCAGGCCGGTGATGAACATCGTGTTGATCTCGCTACCGAAGAGCTTGCCGAAGATAGAGAAGGCCCCCACCACCAGCAGGGTATCGTGCAGGAGGGCGATGATCGCCGCCGCGCCGTATCGGAACGGGCTGGGGACGCTGCGGAAGGACCACCACAGGTAAAAGAAGATGGCGAGCGCGGCCACAGCCACGGCGAGGGCAGAGTTGCGGGCGATCTCGCGGGAGACCGACGCGGAAACAGAGGTGAACTCGATGAAGCGCGGAGGCTCCTTGACGTTCCCATCGGAGTCCACCAGAGGGCCGAAGCGATCCCTCAGGGCGAGCTCCAGCTCCTCCCGCTCGCCCGGCTTGGCCGGGCCCACCTCCGGCGTTGCCGCTGTTCCGCTCAGCTCCTTGGTGCGCACCACGAATTCGCTCTGACCCGTGCTCTGCACGCGCGCCTCGGGGTGGCCCAGGTCGGCCAGGGCATTGCGTAGATCGGCGCTATCGACCTCATCCCTGAAGCGGACGCTGAAGTTGGTGCCGCTGGTGAACTCGATACCCGCCTTCAGCGCCGGCGGGATGAGCAGCGAGATGATCCCCGGCAGAAGCACCACGAAGGAGATGAGGTAGAACCAGCGGCGGCGGCCGACCAGGTCGGGCATCAGCTCTCCTCCCCCGAGGCCGCGCTCGCCGGCGCGGGCTCCCGGCCGAGCACTCGCGGCGGCAGGTCGTGGGCGAACCAGGAGAGGTTCCGCGCCAGCGGCGTGCCCAGCATCAAACGCAGGAATGTCCGGGTCACGAAGATGGCCGAGAACATGCTCACCGCCACGCCGATGGCCAGGGTGAGCGCGAAGCCCTTCACCAGAGCCTCGCCGAACTGGTCGCCGAACCAGAACAGGATGAGGCAGGTGATGAAGGTGGAGATGTTGCTGTCGCGGATGGACGGCCAGGCGCGGGCGAACCCCGTATCGATCGCTGCCGCCAGTCCGCGACCGATGCGCAGCTCCTCCTTCATGCGCTCGAAGATGAGGATGTTCGCGTCCACAGCCATACCGATGGACAGCACAAACGCAGCCACCCCCGCCAGGGTGATGGTGACCGGCCCGATGATAGGCCCGATCTTGAAGATCGCCAGGAGCAGCGACGTGTAGACCCCCAGAGCGAGACAGGCCAGCACGCCGGGCAGCCGATAGTACGCCACCATGAACAGCATGATGAGCAGCAGCGCCACCTCGCCGGCGATGACGCTGGCCTTCACCGCGTCCTCGCCCAGAGTGGCATCGACCTGCTGCTGCTGGACGACCCGCAGGTGCACCGGGAAGGCCCCGGCGTTGAGAAGCTTGCTCAGGGTGTTGGCGTCCTCCAGGGTCAGGCCCGTGATCTGGCCCTGATCGGAAATGACCGACTGAACGGTGGGCGCGATTATGTGCCCGTCCGCTCCCAGGATCGGCTCCCCATCGAGGTAGAAGGTCAGCGGCTTGCCGACGAGCCGCTGCGTGATCTGCTCGAAGAGGCCGGCGCCGTCCGAGTTGAGGTTGAACGCCAGGTCCGGCGCGCCCGTGATGGGGTTGGCCCTCACGTAGGTGTTGCGCTGCAGGAACTGCCCCGTGAGCTCCGTCTCTGCGCCCTTCAGGACGCCCTTGGAAGGCGTCCAGACGACGTCGTTGATCTTGCTCGCCTCCGGGTTCGCGGCATCGTAGAGGGCCTGCTTCGCCAAGAAGACGACGTTCGCCTCGGGCGGGTCGGTCAGGATGTTGCCCGCCTCGTCTCGCTGAGGCTCGCACGTGTGTGGCTCGTACACGGCACTCCCGCCGTCGACGACGGCGAAGTTCCCCGCATCGTCCTCCACAGCCTCGCAGAACTGCAGCAGCGCGGTCCGGCCGATCTTGTCGAGAGCCTCGTCCGGCTCGATGCCGGGGAGCTGGACGGCGATGCGGTCGTTCCCCTGCCTGGTGATCTCCGACTCGGCCACGCCGAACTCGTTGACCCGCCGCTCGATAATGTCCTTGGCGCCGTCCAGCGCCTCGTCGAGATCGATGTCCGAGTCGGGAGGGACATCGGCCTCCAGCACCAGGCGCGTGCCCCCACGCAGGTCCAGGCCCAGCTTCATCGCCCGGCGCTCCATCTTGGTAGTGGTGATCGTGCTCCCCTCGATGGTGGGCACTGTGATGCTGATGCCGCGGCCCGCGGGCCAGGGGATGAAGTCGGGCAGGTAGCGGTCCGGCTCCGACGGCCATGCCGCGTACACCGAGAAGGCGGTGAGAACCAGGATCACGACCAGGGCGATACGAGGCTGCCAGCGACGCATGCTATCTCCCTAAGTCTCCTTCTTCCCCACAGTCTAACCCTTCGCCGCCGAGCCCGCGAGCGCTTTCGCCTTGCCCGC
>CAZFGZ010000019.1:0-14853 GCA_964518585.1 uncultured Dehalococcoidia bacterium
ACTCGGAGATATAAGGAGAACGACATCGTGTTAGGCTAGAACTGGAGAGCGACATATTTCTGGCCAGACCTCATCGGCGCTGGCATCATACTGCTGGTCGTCGTCCTTGTGTTGCGAAGCCGCGACATCGTCGTGTTGGGGATAGGCGTGGGCGTGTTGGGGCCCATATTCGAGGTGATCCACTATTGGCTCTGGGAAGGCGTGAGAAGAATGGTAGAGAAGTTCTTGTTCAAGCGAGACGGATAATGAGGGAGGTGCATGCGTGGTCCCAGCGAATCAACTGTTTTCCCCAAGGTGGCTTCTCGCGGCGCTGGGTGCCACGCTTCTTCTTGGGGCGCTTGCAGTCGCCTGCGAGGAAGGGGCTACAGTCACATATGTCAACAACACCGACAAGGTCTTGTTTGTTGACGTGAATAGCAGAGGTGGTAGGTCTGTTGATCCCCATTCTCAGAGAACCTTCTCCGAGTTTCCGTTCAGGGAAGACGATCCCTTCGTAATCACGGCACGCGACGAAACGGGGAACATCGTGCACTACGAAGAGACTACTGTCAGAGAGCTGAAGGAGCACGATTGTCGTGTCCTCATAGAGGAGGCTACTCCTGGGAACGGGTAGTGTGGGTCTCTTTCCCCGCATGACGCCTTCGGCTCGCCGCGGGCGCACAGCGGCGCGGCGACGGAGTGGACGTGCACCGGCGAGCAGAACGACCCGACGGGCCTATGCATTGCTGGACTTCCATTCGCGCTGATCCTCGCCGCCCGGCTCTAGCTAGTCGGCCGCGAGGGTGAGCCGGCCATGGATACGCTGCCTATTGGGGCTTGGCGCGCCGTCACCATGTCGAGAGAGCGCCGTCTGGCGCGAGGCGGTTCCTCGCGGACAGGACCTGGACGCGGGCGACCTGGCCCCGACGCAGGACGCTTACACCTTCCGGCACGAGTACGAGACAGGTCGCACGTGCCATGGACTCGAGACGGCTCTTGGAGGGGTGGGGCGTGACGCGAAGGTTGCCCTTCGAGTCTTGCGATAGCGTAGCACGAATGAACTCTGTCCAGGCGGGGTGGCGGCTCTGCACGTCGCTCGTCATTGTCGCGGAGACGACCTGGAAGGGCTGCCGTTCGTCCCCGGCCATGCGGAGAATCCCCGGGAGAGCCAGCTGAAGGAACGCCATCTCGTTGCTGGGCGGCCCCCCAGGGAGGCAGAACACCGCCTTGCCCTTCCAAATGCCGAAGGCTACCCCCTTCCCCGGTCCCATCCGGACACGACGGAACAACTCCCGCCAGCCGAGATCTTCAAGCACCTGGATGACGAGGTCTCGTTCGCTTCCCCAGGCACCGCCACTGGTAAGGACGACGTCCGTTCCGGGCAGGCGACTTCGAAGCTCCCGGCGAATGCAGTCTCCGTCGTCTCCCACTACCACCGTGTCGCACGAGATACCGAAGGAGCTGAGCCATGCCCCGAGCGCGACCAGGTTGCTGGCATACAGGCGACCAGGACGAAGCCGCGTGCCCAGGTCCACCACCTCGTCGCCGATGGCGATGATGGCAACCTTGGGCCTGCGAAAGACCTCCACCCGGTCGATCCCCGCGGCGGCCAGAAGGCCCACTCGATCGGGAAGGAGCGCCTCCCCCTTCTGCACGACGGTGCTTCCGGCCGTTGTGTCGCTGCCTGCACGGAGGACGTTGCGGCCGACCTCGGCGTCCGCCTTCACGCGCACGTCGGAGGGTAGCTCCTCGCAGAACTCCCCCGCCACGACGGCGTCGGCTCCCGCAGGGAGAGCCGAGCCCGAACAGATCTTGACGGCCGTGCCGGGCTCGACCAGCCCCTCGAATTGCGAGCCGGCGTAGACAGAACCGATGACCCGCAGGTGGACCGGCCGCTGGGGTGAGGCCTCCGCAGCATCGACGGATCTGACGGCGAAACCGTCCTTGAGGGATACGTCGGCGGAGGGGCTGTTGACTCGCGCCACCGCGTCCTCGGCCAGGATCCGGCCGACGCAATGCTCGAGGCCGACCTCCTCAGTGCCCACAGGGAGCATGTTGGAGAGGACGAGTTCCAGAGCCTCTGAGTATCCCCGGTATGTGGCGCCTTCGTCGATCTCGCGGCGGTCCATGACAGCAGCTTACCTGGCCCCCGCGGGGCCTCTTCGGTGCGGGCCGGGACAGCCCGGATCGGCTGACTTCGTGCCGGCCGGAGTGCCCCGAACGTCCTCCTCGTCGAACTGTATGACGCGGGGCCAGCTCGGGCAAGGCTACGCTCAGGCGTTGCCGCCACAGCGGGGCACGCCCGTCGAGGACTCCGTTCCAGGAGGGCTGCGGCTGTCTAGGCCGATGGTCGGCGGCCGGTGTTGATGCCGAGAAGCGTGTAGAGCGGGCAGAAGCCGCTCAGCCCCGTCAGTAGAGGAATAACGCCAACCACTGCCATGGCGATGCCCCCGGGTCCGCGCACCACTCCGAGCCCGATGCCGATCAGCACTAAAGCCACCAACAATCGAACCGCCCGGTCGATGCTGCCCTCGTTAACCTCGATCTTCATGGCCAACCTCCTGTCCTGGACTCAGTCCTATGCCGCTACCGCTGCGTCGAAGCAGGGTGTGGTACCATTCATGAGGGTGAATCACAGCCTCGATCAGCCTCGACCGAGTGCGGGTGACGCGACAACTGGCCGGATGCCTCATGAGAGTGCCGAGAGTACAGCTAGAGCCAGACCTCTCCCACTGCATCGAGACCGTGGCACGGAATGAGTACGAGCGGGGCCTGCGCAGTCTCCTCGCGGGCCAGGGCGACGAGGACCTGGCGGATAGGATTGAACTCCTGCGGCTGTTCCTGGAGACGGCGGACTTCAGGGAACTGCGTGCGCAGTCCGAAAGACATCTCGTGGCGGGCGGCAAAGTCACGTTCACAGTCTACATGGACGAGGGAGTCGTCAGGCACAAGCTCCAGGTATCGTAGCTGGCTGAAGGAGCCACCGGTTCGGTCTAGGGTGGCCCAAGCCCGGATTGTCGGTGCGGTTACGCCTCCCCGGCCTCTCCCGGGATGCCGCCTCGCGAGCGGAGCCTTCGATAGTACTGGCGGGACTGGTACAGGGCGGCCAGCGGGTTGTGGCCGAGCAGGCGATCCTTGACCGCGAACACCGTGGTGAGAGCGTTGACGTACTTCAGGAAGAGTGAATCGTGTCCCACACACAGGCCCATGGCGATGTTGAAGTCACACCCCTCTTCGTTCAGGATCTCGGCCTGGGATATGGGGTTGCACATGGACTCGTAGCTTCCGGGGACGATCTTCTCCTCGTCTTTCACGCCGATCTCTTCCTTGGGGACTCCACCTACTTTGCAGCAGACTGAAACGACCTCGAACCCCCTGTGCTCCAGGAGCGGGACCAGTATCTCCGCCTCTTCCCTGAATCCTATGCAGAATACGACCCCCAGCTTCCGGTAGCCCATCCTCTTCGCGAAGCTGATGATCTCCTCCAGCCTGGTGGTGGCCGGCGAGGGAACGCTCGGGGCCCAGGGCACACGTGCATACGCTGTGCCTTCCACCAGCGAGGCGACCCGCGCGAACTCGGCGACTTCCGTATCGCGGTAGCGGGTCATGACCTCTTTGATCAGGTCCGCTTTGCTCTTGGTGGGACAGTTCGGCGGGCCCTGCATGAAGGCGCGGGTGTAGCATACCGGCGCCGGACAGCGGGCGCAGTCCGGAGATTCTTCGTGACCCCTGTTTTCGTCGGACATGTTGGCTCTACCCTCTGTGCTCACCCAGGAGCTGCATTACGGCACGGAACGCCACGCCGCGCGCTCGGCGGCATACCGTCTCGGGGAGGTCCGAGCCGCGGAAGCGCTCCAGGCCCTCCGATGTCGTCAGGTCCAGGCCGGTCAGCTCGCGGCAGGAGATGGTGCCCATCTCGTCTTCGAAGCGACGGCGGAACTCCTGAGCCAGGGCGTAGGCCCGGTCATGGGGCTGCGATGCCTGCTCTCGCCCGTGTCTGAGGCCGATGGCCATCGTGCCGCCGACGACCGCCCCGCACACGGCGCCCGTACGGCCAATGCCACCACCGAAGGCGGTGGCGATCCTTGGGACAAGCCCGCTGTCCAGATCCAGTTCCTGGCACACGGCCAGCAAGACCGACTCAGCTCAGTTGAAGCCGAGGTCCCCAAGCCGTTCTGCTCTTTCTCCCTGCACTCATCCTCCTCGGGCAGCCTACATGGAACCTTCTGCCCCGTCCAATTCCGGCCTGTGTCGCCAGGCTTGGAGAGCAAGAACGGATACTTGCTCTCCGCAGGTCAAGCAGCCAACGGCAACCACCGGGCATGACCTGCGGTAGGGCAGCGTGGTCAGTCGAGCCTTATCTCGTACCTGGGGCCGCCCGCTTCCGCGTGCACTACCAGTCTGACCTTCTTTCCCTCGGCAAGGTGTCTTTCTGATTCTTCGCGTAGTCTTCTTGACTCAGGGGATTTCAGAAAAGATCTCAGAGCCTGAAATCTCTCCCTGAGTTCTCGGTTCCCTCCTTGCTCACTCAGAAGCAGCGTTAGACAGCTGTCAAGCTCTTTCTCAGCCAGACACTTTATGCACCTGCCTGGTATCTCCGTGGTTGAATACCTTGGCTCAAGCTCGATCGGCCTCACCGTCTCGATTCCCTTCCGGCGGTCAGGGTGGCCCACCTTGTGGGCTTTGCCTCTCCGCACCATGTTACTCAAGGACGTACTTCGTGCCGACGCTGCCCTGGATGAAGGCATCGGGGAAGGCGGCCGCCAGGGCGTGCGTGGCCCGCCATCCCGTGCAGTGAGCGGGGACCACGACCTGGGGCGCCACGTGGGCCAGCGCCTCCACGGTTTGCCAGACAACGGACTCCGGGGTCGGCGGTGACAGGTGAAAGCCCCCGATCACCGCGTACACCTGATCGATACCGGTGAGCTTGCGGGCGTAGTGTATCGTGTTGATCACCCCCGCGTGACCGCAGCCGGTGATGACGGCCAGGCCCCGGCCCCGGACGTTGGCCACCAGCGCTTGGTCATCGTAGATGAGGGGGTCCGGCTGCCACTCCCCGTCTCGGAAGGCCTGGTGGACGGGCATGCCCTGCTCGAACTCAGTGGTGCGCTCGATCTCGCCTGTCAGCAGGAGGCTGCCGTCGAGCAGCGGCGAAGGCTCCCGGCGCTCGATGACTGGGAAGCCGGAGTCGCGGACCTTCTGCCGGCTGGTAGTGGGCAGCTCAACGCCCTCCCGGCCGGGGATGGCGATGCGCCGCCTCAGCCAGAAGTCGGGATGAACGATCAGCGGCGGCAGCGGCCGGAGCGACTTCGCCAGCCCGTTGAGGCCCATAGTATGGTCGAAGTGGCCGTGGCTGAGGACGATGGCCTCTATCTCTTCGAGGTTCACGGCCAGCACGCGCAGGTTGTGAGCCAGCCCGTCCACCGTCGAACCCGTGTCGAAGAGCAGCGTCCGGCGTGCGTCTCCAATCGTGACGGAGACCAGGAAGGACAGCCCGTGCTCGGCGACCGGGGCATCGGCGGCCCGGCCCGACTCGAGGAGGGGCGCTTCGACGACCGGCAGAGGCTGCTCCCCGCGCCCGAAAGCGCCCAGCCGCTTGGCCACCTCGGTGTTGCCGAGAAGAACGTCCATCACGTTGTCGATGACGGTGAGGATCTCCACACGTTCAACGGGTGCCAGCGAAATCTGCTCGGTCATCAGAAACCTCCCGCGGCTGCGGCCCGCGGCAACTAGGGCTCAGCCAGCGCCTCGTCGATGTATACGCGGAAGCTGTCGAAGCGCTGGTAGCCGACGACCAGCGTGCCGTCTATCAGGAAGCTGGGCGTGCCACGCGCACCGGTCTGTGCGGCCTCTTCTCTCTCCTGCTGTATCAAGTCGATGTGCTTGTGGGAATCCAGACAAGCATCGAACTCGGCGCGATCCAACCCCAGGTCGGTGGCGAACTGCTTCAGCCTCTCGGGCAAGAAGGCTCCCCGGTTCTCGCCCTGCTGCTCCGCGTACAGCTTGTAGTGGTATTCCCAGAAGTGCCCCTGATCGTTGGCGCACTCGGCTGCTTCCGCCGCCAGGGTCGATTCGTTGCTATCCGGCGGGGCCGTGCCGCCGGTAATGGCGAAATTGTGGAACTCGAGCTGCACGAGGCCCTTCTCGATGTATTCTCTCTCGATTTCCAACTCGGTCGTCATCACGAAGAGTCCGCAGTAGGGACACTGGTAATCGGACAGCTCAACGATCTTGACAGGGGCGGAGTCCTCCCCACAGACGCGGCCGTCCACGGGCACATTGCCGCTGGCACAGAGATGCTGCGTAGCTTCCGGGGTCGGCCCGACGGCAGCGGAGCCGCCGTCATCACTTGATCGGGTGGCCATGCTGAACGCGATGAACGCCGCGCTCAGAGCCAGCGCGGCCGCCGTCACGGCGATGACCCACGAGGTGGGCAGGCGGCGCCTACGACCGAGCTGACTCCCCTCGTTCCGCCCGGGTGAGCGTGACGGAAGCATCGTCGTTCACTCCTTCCCGGCGGGGGGGCCTCTGTGCGTCGGGGAAGCGGCGCCCGGCCGTCGCCGCGATGTCTCGCTGGCGTCGAGGGGCGTAACCGGTGCTCGGGCAACTTCGTACGCGGTGCGCACGGGCAGCCCCTTGAACTCCTCTCGTATGGCCGCGATCTCCTCCCGCGTGAGCGGCTCTGTGGCAGACTCCCGCAGGGGCGTGTTGATCTGCACCTCGTCCGGCGACAGTCGCGCGGCCAGGGCCGCCATCTCCTTGGCAAGGCCCTTGTTGGCCCGGACAAACATCATCTCGAGGCCTAGTTTCCCGATGTATTCGTCCCTGAAGAGACTGATGGCGGAGACTATGTCCTGCAGGCTGCAATCCGATACCGGCCTGCTGATCCGCTGGAACAGTTCCTGGTTGGGAGCGTCCACCTTGGCCACGACCAGGTCGGCGCCAGCCAGATCATTGCGTACGTCTTCTCTCGGCATGAGCGAGGAGTTGGTGAGGACGGCCACGGGCAGGCCCAGTATGCTCCGCGCCAGCCGGACGGCCTCTCCCAGGTTGGCGGCCAGGGTTGGCTCACCCATGCCGGAGAAGGTGGCGTAGTCGGCAGGGACGCCCCGCACGGCCTCTAGCTCTCGGGCCAGCGCCTCGAGGGACGCGAAGTCGGCGCGTTCAGCCAGCGGCCGAGTCGTGCGGCCGAGCTGGCAGTAGATACAGTCGAACGTGCAGGTCTTGCCTTCGGCGGGCAGCAAGTCGATGCCCAAGGACCTGCCGAGCCGCCATGAAGGCACGGGCCCGTACACGATGGACATGCGTCACCCCCTTGTCCGCTGCCGCTGCATGGTGAGCAGGCGCACACCCCGCATCTGGCGGAAGGTGGCGCCCTCAGACGCGCAGCGGAGAGCAAGCTCCGGGTCGACCACCCGCGTGCCGGAGATGATGTCCACGCGGTAGTCGAACAGGACGGACGAAAGCGGAGCCGTGGGGCCGAGAACCATGACGATGCTGCTCTCAGCGCAGAGGCCCAGCAGACCCTCTATGGTGTGGTTGATGAAGGCGCTGCCGGTGATGGCGACGATGTCGGCCTGCGGGATGAGCGCTTCACCCTCGGCGACCGTCAGATCGCCGGGCCGGGGCTCGAGCTCGATGACCCAGAGCTGGCCAGCCGCTTCGCGGAGGTCGGGCACGAAGGGGAAGTGGCCGACCAGGGCCACCCTCTTGCCGCGGCCGCGCTCCATCAGGAACTGGCCAGCGTTGAGGTCGATGCAGCGGGCCTCGTCGATCTCGAGGAGGGAATTGATGGCAGCCAGGCCGATCCCTGCCTCCAGTGTTCTGTCAGAAGAGGCGAGGCGAGCGAGCTCCAGGGCGCTCCTGTCGGCGAGGTCGCCCGGGTCTTCTACGAAGATGGAGCCGTGTTCGTGGTCTTCCGGCGGCACGGTGGAGGCCAGACCGCAGCCTCGGCTCCAGACGGCGGTCCAGAACGCCCCGACGCGCACCTGGCGTGTGGGGGCGTCCTGGTTCAGAGAAGCCACGACGTCTTCCAGGATCCTCATGCGAGGGCGGCCTCCTCACGGCTTCTGGACCGGCAAGCGGCCGGATGCGCTCGCCCACGTGGTGGCGGCGTCACCTAGAGCACAAGCTCAACGCCGCTCACACGCAGCTCCTCGTCGGTGACCGTTCTCATTGGAGGACGAGCGCTAACATCCATTCCCGGCTCATACTTGAAGATGGGCGTGAGCTCCCTGTTGAGCATGAAGATGAGGCGGGAGAGGGGGATGTCTGTGGGACAGGCGTCCTCGCACTGACCGCAGTTCACGCAGGAATCCATGACGTGTACGGTCCGGATCATCGGGAACATCACGTCCGGCGGTATCTCGCCCCCAGCGATTACGCCTCTGTCTGCCCCCAGATAGCACTCCTTGCAGTAGCAGATGGGGCAGGCGTCGCGACAGCCGAAGCACTTGATGCACTGTCCGAACTGGCCGGAGGGGCCGAACCAGTAGTCGAACCGCTGCTCAGTGCTCATGGCCTGGAAGCCGGCGAAGTCCCGCTCCTGCCACTGGCGCGCGAGCGCGGTGGCCGCCCTGTCCTTTGCTCTCCTCGATTCGACAGCGTCAGCGCTTGGCTGCTCCACCTTGATATGGCCGGCCTCAATGGCCTTTCCGACGAAGTCGGCTCCTTTCTCGGAGCAGACCTCTACGAATGTGGTCTTCTTGCCGTCCGTCCCCCACTTGCCGCAGGCTATGTCCGCCATGGTCGGGATGTTGATCTCGCATCTGCGGCAGTTCTCTCTCCGGCCGAGGCCTTTCGCCTCCAGCTCGGACAAATCGCACTCTTTCTCCGTGCCATCCCGTAGCCTGACCTTCAGCTTGCCGTCCTCGATGTCTTCCCCGACGACGTCGTCGGGATCCACGCCGAATTCCTCCTCCAGCATTCGCCTGGCTGTCACGGGGCGCATGGTGCCGCTGCAGTTCAGGCCGATGAGCAGCACGTTCTCAAGGTCGATCTGGTTGCGCTTGCCCAACTCGATGATGCCCTTGGCGTCACACGGTTTGCAGGTCACGGCCACCTTCAGGTCGGAGGCGCCATCCAGGTACTCCTTGAGGCAGCGGGGTGTGTTGACGGAGACCGAGTGCAACGATCCCGCCGTCTCTGCCAGCTCCTCGGCGTCACTGATCAGGACGGGGATGCCGTCGTACCTGTTCCCATCTCTTGCCTTCACGGCGAGTACAGCATCGACCTGGCCAGTGTCCAGAGCGAACTTCAGGAGGGAGGTAACGGCCCCCCCGCATTCGGCGCTCTCCGCGATTGCCTCATCTGAGGACCGAGCCCAGTACAGATCGCCCTTCATTCGCGCACCTCTTCTTTGACAGCGCAGACCTTGAACTCCGGCATCTTGCATGTGGGGTCAAGAGCGGGGTTGGTGAGGATGTTGGCGCACGACTCTGAGAAATGGAAGGGCACGAATATGGACCCTTGTGGCACCCGTTGGGTTACCTTGGCCGTGGCCGCAATCTTGCCTCGTCTCGTTTCGAGGGTGACCTCCATGCCGCTCCTGACGCCCAGCCTTTTGGCGTCTTCCGGGTTGATCTCGACGTATCCCGCAGGCACCTCGCTGTTCAACGCGTCTGTCCTGCGGGTCATGGTGCCTGTGTGGTAGTGAAACATGCTTCTTCCCGTGTTCAGGATGTCGGGGTATTCGCCGTCCGGCTGCTCCGCCGGAGGCTTGTACTGGACTGCCTGGAAATGGCCCAACCCGTCGGCGGTGGGGAAGCTCTGACCGAACATTGTGGGCGTTCCAGGGTGATCCTCGGCGGGGCAGGGCCAGTGAATGCCCCCCGCCTTCTTCTGCAGTCTCTCGTAGGTGATCCCCTTGTACTGGGGAACGCAGCTTCTGATCTCTTCGAATATCTCCGCGGGCGAGGTGAAGTTGAACTTGTCCTCGTAGCCCATCTTGTCCGCGAGCCTGCAAATGGGCCACCAGTCGGGCATGGCCTCGCCGGGAGGGTCGATGACCTTGTCGATCTTCTGGACCCTCCTGTCCACCCAGGCGTGGACGCCCTCCCGTTCGACCCAGCAGGCGCTTGGCAGCACCACGTGGGCGTGTTCGGCTGTCTCGGTCAGGAATATGTCCTGTACGACGAAGAAGTCGAGGTCGTCCAGCGCCTTCTTGATGTCTGTGGAGTCGGGCCCGGCCATGACCGGGTTCGCGCCGACCAGGTAGATGACCTTGCAGTTGTGGAGCATATCCAGGTAGGTGAAGCCGGGCTGAGTCGGCAGTTCCTCGACGCCCCAAGCCTTCTTGAAGAAGTCCGCGGATTCCGGGCCCACCCTCTTGAACCCGGGATAGAAGACATTGAGGCATCCCATGTCCCCGGTGCCTTCGCCGTTGATCTGCCCTCTGAGCGAGTTCACCCCCGTCCCGGGCCTCCCGATGTGCCCCGTCAGAAGCGTCAGGTCGACAAGAGCCATCACGTTGTCTGTGCCGGTGGTGTGTTGGGTTATGCCCTCGTCGTAGAGGATGCAGCCCGTCTTGGCCTTCGCGTAGGCCCTGGCCGCCTCTCTGATCTTCTCGAGGGGCACGCCGGTTATGTCTGCGGCCTGCTCAGGAGAAGTGTCGGCCAGGGCGGCGCGAAGCTCATCGAATCCAGCGGTCCTCGCCCCGACGAACTCGGCGTTCTGAAGGCCCTCAGCGAGGATGACGCCCATCATCCCGTTGATCAGCGCCACATCGGTGCCCGGCTTCAGTTGCAGGTGGATGTCTCCAAGATGCCTTGCGGTCGCGGTCCTCCGGGGGTCTATGACGATGACGGTAGCCCCGTTCCTCTTCGCCCGCAGCACCCTCCTCGCCAGCATCGGGAAGGTCTCTTTGATGTTGGTGCCGGCGACGATCACGCAGTCAGCGCGCTCGATGTCGATCTGGGACGTCTGCATGACGCCGGAGCCCAGCGTGGGCAGCAGGCCGGCCACGGTCGCCGAGTGGCAGAACCTCGCGCAGTACTCGATGTTGTTGGTGCCCATGACCACGCGGGCGAACTTCTGAAGCACGTAGCTCTCTTCGTTGGTAGTCTTGCCCGAGGCGATGGCCCCGAACGCCTCCGGTGGGACACCCTTCAGCCTCTCGGCCACCAGATCCAGGGCTTCCTCCCAGGAGGCCTCCTGGAACGCCCCGTTCTTGCGGACTAGCGGCTTCTTGAGCCGATCCTCGCTGTACAGGAATGAGTGGGCGCTCTTCCCCTTGGCGCAGTTCGTCCCTTCGTTGACCGGGTGTTCCTTCCATGGTTCCGTACCCACTATCTTGCCGTCTTTCAGCACGAGGTAGATCCCGCAACCACAGCCGCAATACGGACATATCGTGGGCACATATTCGAGATTCATACGGCTACCCTCCTGAACGGGTTCGGGCCAAGCTGCTTGATGGTCTCGACGAAGCTACTGACGGTAGTTGCCACCTTGGGCCCTTCGGAGGCCGAGATCCACTCCAGCCTGAGCCTGTCGCCGCCGATTCCCACGGCCTCGAGAAACGGCTTCCAGCCCGTCACCCTCCTCCTGGCATTCAGATTGCCCCTCTGGTAATGACAGTCTCCGGGGTGACAGCCGCAGATCAGGACGCCATCGGCGCCTGCGGCAAAGGCCTTGAGCACCAGGCGTTCGTCCACTCTGCCAGAGCACATCACTCTAATCACCCTCAGGTTCGCTGGATAGTGGATTCGTGATGTGCCGGCCAGGTCGGCCCCCGCGTAGGAACACCAGTTGCAGAAGAACCCGACTATGATTGGCTCAAAACCGTTCTTCCTCTCTTCGGCTTCATTCATATTTGCTCCCTTCAGATCGGGCTACATTCCACCGCTATGTCGCCGTAACGCTGGCGGTCGCAGACGCGACCGCGCCATTGGTCGCCGAGCCGCTCGAGACAGGCCTCCTCTGCCATATGCCTCCTGCTGTGTGGCCAGTGGCTACGCCGCCTTGCTGGCCTGTCCACGTCTCAGTGCAGCCGTTCCATGAGGTTGGGGAGGTCACCCCTGGCGTAGCGGAGGGCGGCCTCGCGGATGTCGCGTTCGTCGGTGACGACAGGGTCGATGCCGTGGGAGCGGAGGCTCTCGAAGGCTCCCCAGCCCATGCCGCCGGTGATGATGGCCTGGCAGTCGGCAATGGTCTGAGCCATGGTCTGGTGCCTGGCCTCCGAGCCAGTGCCGTAGCCGCGCCTTCCTTCGGGGCCAGGTTCAGGGTGCGGCTGGCCGACGAAGCTATGGTGGCCAGCCTTGGGACGGGTCTCGCTGGTGGCGATCTGGTCGCCCTCGACTGTGACCACGACGTAGTAGGGGGCCCTGCCGAAGTGCTCGCTTATGGTTTGACCGTCGTCAGAGACCACTGCTATCTTCATCCGCCTGCTCCTCTTCTGTACGCAGCCTGCCCGCGAGCGCCACCAGGCTCTCCCAGACGCGGTAGAGGTCGAGAAGGACCTGGGCCAGCTCTATGATGAGAGGCCGCTCCTCCTGATGGCCACGGCCGCGACCCTTTCCGTGTCCTTGGCGTCCCTGGTGTTCCATCTGTTCTCTCCTTGTCCGGCTGCCTGCCCGGCGGCCCGTGACAGCAAGGTGCGACGCTAGCTTCTGCTACAGACGTCGCCCGTCGAGCAGGGGGGACTGTCGCAGCGGCTGTCCCGCCCACAGCAGGTGGTCGCTCCTCCTCCAGCCGGCCGGTTCACTACGTTGAAGGCAGCTAGCAGCCTCTCCTGGCGTTCGCTGCCGCAGCCGGGGCAGTTTGGCGGAGCGTCCTCAATGCTGCGAAGGAAGACCTCGTGTACCTGCCCGCACTCGTGGCAGCGGTAATCATAGATGGGCATGGGCTCTCCTACCCTCCTGCAGTCGACTGGCCAGGTCTCGCCAGAGCTGCGCTATAGATCGTGCGGCGGGACCGTCCGAGTACTCGACGACCGGCAGCCCTCGGACGACGGCTTCGGTGACCGCCTGATCGAAGGGGATCGTTCCGGCGACGTCTACCTTCTCCCGGCGGCAGTATTCTTGGATGTGCGCAGTAGCCTCACCGTCCAGGTCATGTTTGTTGATGCACACCAGTGCCCTCACACCGAAGTGGCGGCAGACGGCGAGTATCCTCTCCAGGTCATGGATTCCGCTCAGGCTGGGCTCGCTGACGATCAGGGCGAGGCTGGCGTTCGAGAGCGAGGAGATGACAGGGCAGCCGATGCCCGGCGGGCCGTCGCTGAGGATCAGCTCCGCGCCTTGCTCCCGGGCCATCCTCCTGGCGCGGCCCCGCACGACTGCGACCAACTCGCCGGAGTTCTCCTTGCCCGGCCCGAGACGGGCGTGGACCAGCGGCCCGTAGCGGGTCTCGGAGAGGTACCAGTGACCGGCGAGGTCGTCGCGCATGGTCACGGCCTCCTCGGGGCAGACCTCGCGGCAGAGGCGGCAGCCCTCGCAGGCGACGGGATCAACCTGGAAGTCATGGATGGCATCGAAGCGGCAGGCCTCTACGCAGAGGCCGCAGCGGGTGCAGGCCTCCGGGTCGATCTCGGCGACGGGGCGGCCCCAGAACTCATGCGTCTCGCGAACGGTCGGCTGCAACAGGAGGTGGAGGTCGGCGGCGTCCACGTCGCAGTCGCAGAGCACCTTGCTCTGGGAGAGCACGGCGAACGAGGCCAGCACGACGGTCTTCCCGGTGCCTCCCTTGCCGCTGAGGACGACGAGCTCCCGCATCGCTTACACTCCCACCGGCGCCAGCCCCCGCACCCTTTCGAACAGGTCCGTGAAGGCCTTTCTCCACTCGGGCATGCCCTCGGCCAGGGTCACGCCGCGGCAGTAGAGCTCAGCGATGCGGCGGTCGAAGGGGATCCTGAGCAGCACCGGCAGGCCCTGCTCGGCGCAGTAGCGGTCAACGGCATCGTCACCGACGCCGTCGCGATTGATGATCACGCCGCAGGGCACAGCCAGGTCGCGCATGAGGGCGACGGCGAGGGTGAGGTCGTAGAGCCCGAAGGGCGTCGGCTCGGTGACCAGTATGCAGAAGTCGCTGCCGCGCACCGTCTCCACAACGGGGCAGGCGGTGCCCGGCGGGGCGTCGATGATCACGGTGGCGCGATGGTCAGCGCGTGCCTTGACGGCGCGGATGACCGGCGCCGGCATCGCCTCGCCGATGGCGAGCCGCCCGTGCACGAAGCGTACCTTGCCCGCGCGGCCCGTCTCGACAAGACCGACCTCGCGGTCTTCCTCGATGATGGCGTCCTCCGGGCAGAGATAGGCGCAGGCGCCGCAGCCGTGGCAGAGCTCCGGGAAGACAAGGACGCTTCTGCCCATCACGGCGATGGCGTTGAAGACGCAGCCCTCAGAGCAGCGAGCGCAGTATGTGCACAGGGTTTCGTTCACCCGCGGGACGGGGACGACGACGGGACGGTGGGAACCGAAGTGGGGTCGGAGGAGGATGTGGGCATCGGGCTCCTCGACATCGCAGTCGAGGAGCTGCACGGCTCCCGCGTCCAGAGAGAGGGCAAGGCTTGTGGCGACCAGGGTCTTGCCGGTGCCGCCCTTGCCGCTGGCCACGGAGATGATCACGCAGTAACTCCTACCTCTGGGAGCGCAGCAATCCTATCAGAATCCCCGCCCGCGGCCGCCACCACGTCCACCCCCGCCACCCCCGCCGCCACGTCCACCCCCGCCGCCACGTCCACCACCGCCACCACGTCCACCACCGCCACAGCCGCCGCGACCACCACCCCGGCCGCCGCCAGTCCAACCGCTGCCAAGGCCGCCAAGGCCACCCCCGCCACGGCCGCCACCACGACCGCCGCCCGGGCCGCCGCCCGGGCCGCCGCCCGGGCCGCTGCCCGGGCCGCCGCCCGGTCGCCAGCCGCCTCCTGCCCCATAT
>CAZFGZ010000019.1:14953-18139 GCA_964518585.1 uncultured Dehalococcoidia bacterium
GCCCGGGCCGCTGCCCGGGCCGCCGCCCGGTCGCCAGCCGCCTCCTGCCCCATATCCGGGAGGGGCAGAAGGCGCGTTCGTCGCCCGGAGCCCTCCCTGCAAGTAGGCCTCTACCGCTTGCCGGACGCTACCAGAGGCGCCGACGGCTACCTCGATGCCTGCGGCGGAGAGCGCCTGGTAGGCGTTGGGCCCGCAGTTGCCGGTTATGACAACCTGAACACCCTTCCCGGCAACGGTCTGGGCAGCCTGGATGCCAGCGCCGCCCGGCGCGCCCATCGCCGGATTCTCCAAGACCTCGAAGGCCATGCTGTCGGTGTCCACGATGAGCAGCAACGGACACCGTCCGAATCGGGGATCCACCTCCGAATCAAGGTCTGGACCTGTCGAGGTCACCGCTACCTTCATCGAAGTTACCTCCGTTCAGCCGCCGCAAGGCGGGGACAAGGGAAGGGCGAACCCCACCCTTCCTCTCGGCTCCGGTGCTCTACTCTTCCGCGCTGCCGGCTTCGATTTCACTGATGCGCTTGTTGATCTCTTCGAGCGCGCCCTGGAAGTATTTGGCCTGCTCCTTGAGCGCGTGCGCTTCCTCCTCCGGCCTCACCGCTGGCGTATACGATGGACCATACGCTGGAGCATCGTATGGCGCGCCCCAAGCCGGCGCCCACCATCCGCCATGACCCCAGCCCCGGCCGCCAAAACCTCGACCCCAACCGCGGCCGCCGAAACCTCGACCCCAGAAGCCCCGGCCGGGAATAGCGTTCGCGTAGCCCGGCGCACCATACCCGCCGCAATAGCCAGCAGCTCTACCGGTCATCGGACCAAGTCCCATCGGTCCGGTTCTATCTCCGAACGGCATGTCACTCCTCCTTTCCCCACAGATGTCGTCTTATTCGCTCCTGGGGGGCCTACCAAGCAAATGGGTAGAAGCCCCTTCCTCGCCCCCAGCCTCCGCCGCGGCCGAAGCCGAAGCCGCGGCCGAAGCCCCGGCCGGGTGGGCCGGAGGGGGGATAGGGCGACCCGCCGTATGCGTACGTCGCGGCGGGAGGGCCCCAACCGAGCCCCAAACGGGGGCCACCACCGAAACCCCGACCACCATAGGCATTCATGAAGCCGGGCATACCGGAACCCCCACAGTAGCCGGCTCCTCTGCCTGTCCTGGGGCCAAGGCCCAGCGGTCCAGTTCTGTCTCCTCTCGGCATTTTGCTTACCTCCTCCACTGCCGCCTGGCTGCTCTGCCGAGCAACAGGTCGCTGACCATGCGGCACCATCCGCGAGAGTCGTGCGGATCGCAGACGGACGATGCTATTCTTCCTTCTTCTCCAGTTCGCTGATGCGCTGCTCGACTTCTCCCAGGTGCTCCCTGACGGACTCGGCCTCATCCTTGAGGAAGGCCAGCTCGTCCTCCCGGGTGGGATAGGCTCCCGACGGCCCGGGCCCGTAGGGCGCAGGGCCGCCCCACCAGGGACCGGCCTCATAGCCCGAGGGGCCGCGGCCGTAGCCGCCGGCTCCATACCTCATCCAGCCGGGAAGGCCGGTCGCCCAGTACATCCAGCGGTGTCCTCTCCGCATCTCTCTCACCTCCTCACCATCAGAATCAAGTGTCCACGCAGCCACCAGTCGCCTGGCGTGCTCTAGCCGCAGCGCTCACCGCGCATCGGTGACCCGCACTTGGGGCAGGAGAGCGAGGTACAGGGCACGCCCCGCTGGTGAGACTGGGTGTGACCGCACTTGGGGCAGCGACAGACCAGAGAGCCTCCCAGGCCGCGGCCCGGCCGACTGCTTCCTCTGAGACTAGGCATCATTCACCTCCCTGCCGGCTAGGAGCATCGCCCGCCCCGCCGTCTGCGGCGGCGACCGCCCCCCTGGCCGCGAACGGCAAGATCTGGTCCGCCCGCCGCGCGTTCTGGGAAGCGATCTCGCCTGAGCCAGCCCCCGGCAAGCCGGGCGAGGAGGTCGAGAGCGACCGGTCCCACGGTGGCCACGGCGGTCGTGACAGCCCTGCGCCTTTCGAGGGATGTCGGCGATGGCCGGAGCACCTCCGCCCGTCGAGCTTTCACCGGAACGCGCTCAGCACTGACGGGCGATAGAGGGACGACCGGCTTTCGCTCGGGCCTGCTGGGGGATGGCCTCGTCACCGGCGCCGGCGCCGGCTGTGTCTCATGGATGGCGTTCTCGGGACATGCGCTCAGGCAGACGCCGCATTCGGTGCATAGCTCCTGCCTTATCTTCGCTTTCTCCGCCTCGAGCAGGATGGCCTCCTGCGGGCAGGCTGTCAGGCAGATGCCGCAGCCTGTGCAGCGGGCCTCGTCGATAGTGATCATGCGCCACCTCCTCGCCAGCCACGCCCACCGCGCCCGCTGCGCCTGCCACGGGCGGCGGCTGCGCGCTGCGGCGGCTCAACCGGGAACACGCTCGGGCTCTCGCAGCGGGGACAGGCCGGCGGCGGCCCGGCTACCAGCGCTTCGAACGGGACGGACCACACGTGGCCGTCGCGCTGGCACTGGAAGGGCTGCTTGGCCAGAGCGAAGTTGCCCCCGTGGATGCGCAGAGCCTTGCCGTTGACCAGAACATCCGCGACCTTGCGCCGGGCCGACTGAAGGACCCGGTGGAAAGTCGGCCGGGAGATGCGCATCTTCTCGGCGCACTCTTCCTGCTCCAGGCCTTCCAGGTCCTTGAGACGGATGGCCTCCGCCTCCTCGACGCTCAGGGCCACGTCCTCCAGGGCGCGGAGGGGCACTCCTGCGGGCTTGAAGTAGGTCGCCTGCGGGATGAGGCCCACCCGTCGCCACTTGATCGGTCTTGCCATTAAACGCCTCGACTTATGAACGTATGTCCATAATCATTCTAGGCGCCGTGGCGCGGCCTGTCAAGGGGTACCTGTTGAGCTTCTCTCGGAGGGGCTTCGAGGTGAATCGGCGTAGCTGGCTCGGGTGGGGGGTCAGCTAGTCGTGTTGAGGGAGAATAGGGAGGTAGGTGAGATAGCGCTGCCCTTGGGCGTCACCTCGGCGCTGGTGATGAGCCGCACGCCGAAGGGCCCGGCTGCCTACGCGAACCTCCCCGGCGCGCGTCGGGCGCCGTTGCCCTTCTATTCGCGCTGGTTCTCGCGGCCGCTGCGGGTCTGAGGCCGGGCATGTCGCCCGGCGGCGGCGGCCGCGGAGCTAGCCGACGAACACCTCGGCTCTCACC
>CAZFGZ010000020.1:0-5127 GCA_964518585.1 uncultured Dehalococcoidia bacterium
CCGGCCTGGGGCTGCGCTGCCTGTGTCGGCAGGGCTGGCAGCGGCGGGCCTGCTGGCGGCAGGGTCAGGACTCCTGCTGCGCCTGAGACGGGGGTAGGACAATTGGCTTCGCCTGTGACGTCGCCGACAGCCCGCCGCCTGCACGAGGGCGCCTGGCTCTGCTGGATAGCGGCCGCGTCCGTCTCCGTCTTCCTCACTTCGAACCCCCTCTACCTCTCGCTCGCCTGCCTGGTGGGCCTGGCGATCTACCTCGCAGTCCCGCGCGGGAGTCGGCGGCAGGCCTATGGCATCCTGCTCAAGGTGGGGGTCGCGCTGGCCCTGTTGAGCGTGCCCTTCAACGTGCTCACCGGAGGCACCGGCCCGACGGTGCTGGCTCGGCTGCCCGAGGCCAGCTTCCCCGACTGGCTCGGCGGCGTCACCTTCGGCGGCGAGGTCACGGGCGAGGCCCTCACCTACGCCGGAAGCCGCGCCCTCACCCTGGTGGCCCTCCTCCTCTTCGTCGCCGCCTTCAACATTGGGGTTGACCACTTCCGGCTGCTCCGGCTCGCTCCCGCGGCCCTCTTTCACGCCGGCGTCGTGGCGACGGTAGCCGTGCTGCTCTTACCGCAGGGCGTGGCGCACGTACGGTCAGTGCGCGAGGCCCAGCGCCTCCGCGGCCACCGCCTGCGCGGAACGCGCGGGCTGATTGGCCTCGCCGTGCCGGTGCTGGCGGGAGCGCTTGAGCGCTCCATCCAGCGAGCGGAGTCCCTGGACGCCAGGGGCTTCGGCGGGCTGCGGCCGGCGTCGGCGGCGGCCGACCGTCTGGTGGCGGCGCTCGGCCTGATGGGCCTCGTGCTGGCGGCGCTGGGCGGTTTCGCCTACTTCTACTACTCCCAGAGCCCCGCTCCGGGCGTGGCGGCGCTGGTGGGCGGCGTGGGGCTCGTGGCGCTGGCCGTGTACGCGCAGGGGAAACGGCTCCCGCGCACCCGCTATTCGCAGGAGCGATGGGAAGCGTCCGACCGCTGGGTGGCCGCTCTGTCGATGGCCTCCCTGGCGCTCCTGCTCGTCCTGCGTGCTGTCGGCGCCGCCGACCTCACCTACATCCCCTATCCCAGCCTCGAGGCGCCGGGCTTCAACCCGGCGGGGGCGCTGGCCTTCCTGCTGCTGCTGTCGCCGCTCGTTCCGCTGCTGGCGCTGGAGGGTGCGCGCTTCGAGCGGGCGCCGGCCGTCGCCACCTTCAGGGAGGGGCCGCCGTGATCACCGTCGAGGGCCTCAGCTTCGCCTACCCGGGGGCGTCCGCGCCGGTCCTGCGTGGGGTCACCCTCTCCATCGCCGAGGGAGAGGCTGTGCTGCTCGTGGGCCCCTCGGGCAGCGGCAAGTCCACGCTGCTGCGCTGCCTCAACGGGCTGATCCCGCACTTCCACGGGGGGACCTTCCGGGGCCGGGTGGTGGTTGACGGACAGGACACGCTCAGCTCGCAGCCCCGCGACCTGGCCCGAAGCGTGGGCATGGTCTTCCAGGATCCCGAGAGCCAGTCGGTCGCCGACGTGGTGGAGGACGAGATGGCCTTCGGTATGGAGAACCTCGGCGTCCCTCGCCTCACCATGCGCAAGCGGGTGGAGGAGGTGCTGGACGTGCTGGGCATCGCCGGCCTGCGCCGCCGCCGGCTCGACACTCTCTCAGGCGGCGAGCTTCAGCGCGTGGCCATCGGCTCGGTCCTCACGATGCAGCCCAGGGTGCTGGTGCTGGATGAGCCCACCTCCCAGCTCGACCCGCAGGCCGCCGAGGAGGTGCTGACGGTGGTCCAGCGCCTCAACGCCGACCTCGGTCTCACCGTGATCATTGCCGAGCACCGCCTGGAGCGGGTCGTTCAGTACGTGGACCGCGTGCTCTACCTGCCCGGCGACGGCTCCGTGGCCTCCTACGATGTCCGCGAGGCCATGACCCGCCTGCCCCTGGCGCCGCCCGTCGCCCGCCTGGGCCGGGCTCTGGGGTGGTCGCCCGTGCCCCTGTCCGTCCGGGAGGGCCGTCGATTCGTGACCTTCCGGCCGCAGCCGCCGCCGGAGGATGAGCGGGGCGCCCCTGTCACGGGCGAGCCAGCCGTCGCCCTTGAGGACGTCTCCGTCTCCTACGGCGGCCCCGATGTGGTCCGGCGCGTGCACCTGCGGGCCCATCCCGGCGAGGTGCTGGCGCTGATGGGGCGCAACGGTGCGGGCAAGACCACCCTGCTTCGCGCCGTGGTTGGCCTCCTCCGGCCCCGCCGCGGCCTCGTTCGAGTGCTGGGCCGGGAGATCACCGACTCCCAGACGGAAGAGCTGGCCCGCGAGGTGGCCCTGGTGCCTCAGGACCCCGCCTCCGTTCTCTTTCACGACTCCGTCGAGGAGGAGGTGGCCTACACCCTGCGGAGCACGGGGCGATCTGGCTCGGTCGACGACGCCCTGAACGAGTGGGACCTGATGGACCTCCGCCGGGAGCACCCCCGCGACCTCAGCGCCGGGGAGCGACAGCGGGCCGCCCTGGCGACCATGCTGGCCGGCGAGCCCGCGGTCCTGCTGCTGGACGAGCCTACTCGCGGCATGGACTACGAGACCAAGGATCTCCTGGTGGCCAACCTCGGGCGCCGCTGCGCCCGCGGCTGTACCGTGGTGCTGGCCACCCACGACGTGGAGCTTGCCGCTCGCTGTTCCCATCGCGTCGCCCTCCTCGCCGAGGGCGAGCTGCTTGCCGAGGGCCCCACGCGCGACGTCCTCACCGAGTCGCTGACCTTCAGCACGCAGGCGAACAAGCTCTTCGGGGGCCGCTTCCTGACGGTTGAGGACGTCCTTCAGGCGGCGGCTCGGGGAGGCAGCCATGTTCGGACCTAGCTTCGCCTCTGCGCGAGCGCGCCGCAGCCTGCTCCTGCCGCTCGCCGTCGTGCTCATGACGGCGCTGGTCGGCGGGGGGCCCGCCTCGGCCGATTCGCCCGGCCGCGCCGGCCTCGTGGTCACCTTCGGCGATGGGATGACCGTGACCCGCTGCCTCCAGTTCGAGGGGGAGGAGATCAGCGGCGCCGACCTGCTCGAGGCTTCCGGCCTCTCGGTCGTGTTCTCCCGCTACGGGGGGTTGGGCGGCGCCGTGTGCATGATCGAGGCGGAGGGCTGCGCCGATCCCGGCGACTGCTTCTGCCGCTGCAAGGGCGGCGAATGCCGCTACTGGTCCTACTATCGCCTGAACGACGAGGGCGCCTGGGAGTACTCGAACGCCGGGCCCTCCTCCCGCCGGCTGAGGAACGGCGACGTGGACGGCTGGGCCTGGGGTTCCGGCAGCATCGGCGGAGGGGCCACCCCCGCTACGTATGCCTTCGAGGAGATCTGCCCCCCGCCTGCGGCCACGCCGCCGCCCCCGCCCGCGCCGGCTGCGACCGAGGCTGCTGCCGCGCCTCCACCGAGCGAGACGCCGCTGCCCGCGCCGTCCCCCTCCGCCGAGGTGGGGAGCTCGCCCGCAGCGTGGCTCTCGTCTCCCACCATGGAGGCGCCTCCCGCGTCGGATAGCACCCCCGCGATTCGGGAAGTGATGCCTGCGGCCGCCCGGCCGGACCCCGAGAGCCCGGCAGACGGGGACGATGGGGGCTCAGGTGTACCTGGAGGCGTGATCGCCTTCGCCGCGGTGGCCGGGGCGCTGCTGATGCTGGTCGGGGGGCTCTTGGTGCTGCGGAGGCGCCGCTATGGCTAGGCAGGACGCCCTGGCCCCGCCTGCGGGCGTCGTGCTCCGTGGATGGTCCCTGGGGTCAGCGCTGTGGTCGGCGCTGGTGCTGGTCGCGGCCAGCCTGGTGGGCGTGGGCGCTTTCCTCTACCCCTTCTTCCTCTCCGAGGGGCCGGACGCCGCCGGCCCGTGGGGCTCGCACTCCAACGATGCCCCCCTCATCTTCGGAGCGATCCTGGCCCTCAGCCTCCTGCTCTTCATCCTCGAGATGGCGCGGCAGGGCATGAACGCGAAGACCGCCTCCACCCTGGCCGTGCTCGTGGTGATGGCGGCGGTTCTCCGTCTCCCCACCCTCCCCGCTGGCGGCACCGCCTTCTTCTTCATGGTCATCCTGGGTGGCTACGCCTTCGGGCCTCGCTTTGGCTTCCTGCTGGGAGCGGGGGCCCTGTTCATCTCGGCCTTCGCCGTGGGCGGCTTCGGGCCGTGGGTGCCCTTCCAGATGTTCGTTTCCGGCTGGGTCGGCCTCACCGCTGGCTGGCTGGGAGCCTGGCGAGCGCACCTGCGTCGACGCCCCTGGCTTGAGGTGGCGGCCCTGGCGTCCCTGGGTGTGCTGTGGGGTTTCCTCTTCGGCGCCATCATGAACGTATGGTTCTGGCCCTTCATGGCCCTGGGCGAGGAGATCGCCTGGCGGCCCGGCCAGGGCCTCAGCGAGAGCCTGCGTCACTACTGGTCCTTCTACGTCCTCACCTCGGCGGGCTGGGACGCCTGGCGCGCCGCCGCCAACGGCCTGCTGGTGCTGGCCCTCGGACGCCCGGTGCTCTCGGTGCTTACCCGCTTCCGGGATCGCTTTCAGCTAGACCTCCGCGCGGCCGACATCGTGCCGTCCGCTGAGGCTTTGACAGGATCGGTAGGATAGGGAAGGCTGGCGTCAGGCGTGTGCGGCTTCTGCGACCTGGGCCGGCGGCTGGCGGGGCAGGGCCGGCCGCACGAGCCCCGCTAGTAGTGAACCTCCACCCTCGTCCCGAGCGTGGCGTAGTTCCAGAAGAACTCCGCGTCGGCGTAGCGGAGGCCCACGCAGCCGTGGCTGGAGGGGATGGACCCGAAGTAGTACTCCGGTCGCCAGTAGTTGAGGTGGAGGGCGTGGCCCTTGTGGGTGAAGTACTGCGTGAACAGCACGTGCTCCATCACGTAGCTCTCGACCTCCTCCGGGATGCCCAGTGACGTCGAGGTCATCGTCTCGTCGTAGACCCTGGAGACGATCTGGAAGGACCCCACAGGGGTGTCCCACCCTGGCATGCCCGTCGTGGCCAGGGCAGTGTACCAGGGCTGGTCGGCCAGCATGGCCGTCACCGTCTGCGTTGTCAGGTTAACGTCGATCCAGCGCTCCCAGGGGCCAGCGGGCGGCAGCTCCGGCGGAGCCGGGGGAGGGGGCGCCGGTGGCAGCGGCGTCGGCGCGGGCGTGGGCGT
>CAZFGZ010000020.1:5227-18119 GCA_964518585.1 uncultured Dehalococcoidia bacterium
AGAGCCCTGTCGGTGGTCTGGCCGCTGGCGTGCTCCGCAGTCGGGTGTGCGGTGGGGGAGACACTCGGGCTCAGCCACACTCCCGCCATCAATGCGATCGGCAAGAGGAGAAGGCGACAGGGTCGGAGGAACCTCGCGAGGGCCGACACCGACGGTGACATTCCCCACCTCGAGCGGGAGCTGTGTCAGGTTGTGGTTGTCCCAGGGTACAGCACAGTAAGAGGGCCGACAAGGGGTGGACGTGGAGATTCTCTTCTTCTTCTCCTACCCGCTCCCCGGGGTCGGCTCTTCCTCGCGCCGGAGCATCGTCAGGAGCATAGCCAGCCTGGTCTTCGCCCGGATGGCGTGGGGCAGCTTCGCTGGCAGGTAGGTCCAGAAGCCGGATCTGGCGTCGATGCGCCGCTCGCCGAGCTGAACCTCTGCCTTCCCCTCCAGGAGGTGGATGATCGCCGGCACCGACGCCGTGTGCTCGGAGAGCTCCTGCCCGGCGTCGAAGGTGAAGAGCACAACGTTGAGGCCGGAAGACTCGTACACCGTCTTGCTCACGATGCCGCGATCCGTATAGACGGCCAGCGCCTCCAGATCCGCAGTGAAGGCTTCGTCAGCCATCGGCTCTGAGCATCCTGGTCGCGAGACGGTCCGCCAGTGTCGGCGCGATGTTCATCATCAGACCGAGGAGCCTGCCGCGCATTGACGTTATCACTTCTCGCCTACGCCGGGCCGCAGCGTCGAGGATGATCCGTGCGCAGGTCTCGGCCGACATCATCCTATCCGTATAGAATTCTCTCGCGGCCTCCTCACCGGCGCGCTGCCCATCTGCCGTACGGATACTGGCCGCAAACTCGGTGACCACGAAATCAGGATACACCATGGTGACGCTGACGCCATCCTTGGCCAGTTCGATGCGCAGCGTATCGAAGAACCCGCCCATCGCGCACTTACTCGCAGCGTACGGCGTGTGGAGCGGCACAAATGCTTTGGCCCCGAGACTGGAGACACCCACGATCCGCCCCTTGGTCTGTTTCAGGTAGGGGAGCGCATAGTAGGTGCAATACACACTACCCATGAAATTGACATCCATCACCTGGTTGAAGGGCGTCAGGTCGGGCAACTCTCCGAGTGCGGCCTTAATGGTGAAGCCCGCGTTGTTCACCAGCATGTCGATGCGGCCGTACGCCTCGACCGTGCGCTCGATGAGCTGCTTGCACTGCGCCTCGTCGCCAACATCCGTGGGAACGACCAGGGCCTTACCGCCGCGCCGCTCACATTCTGCCGCAACCGCTTCGAGCTTCTCGACGCGGCGGGCGCCAAGCACTACGCATGCCCGCTGCTTGGCAAGGCGGCGGGCCAGCGCCGCGCCAATACCGCTCGACGCACCGGTGATGACCACGACGTGATCTTTGAACGGTGTCTCTGCCATAGTAGGTTTCTACAGGCGCCTATCCGAGCGATAGCCCCGTCGGCTCCCTCAGCCAGCGGCGCCCCTTTTCGGTCAGCTCCCACAGGTGCACGCCCAGCATCGGCTCGCAGGTGGAATGCATGGGGCAGGCCGCGCAGGCGGTGGGCTGGCACTCTTGCACCTCGCCCAGGCGCAAACACCCCAGGCGCAACAGCTCGCCCATCAACTGGCTGATGAGCTCCTGCGAGACCCCCAGCCGCCGGGCCAACTGCTCGTTTGTGGACACCCCCCGTTCTTCGGCGATCGTCGCCAGAAGCTGACGCAGCATCCTACACCCCCAGGCCAAAGGCCCGCGCCACCTGATAGATGAGCACCGCCACGCTGAACGAGATGACCAGCATGTAGCCGATGGAGAAGCCCGTCCAGCGCCAGCTTCGCGTCTCTTTCCAGATGGCTGCCACCGTTGCCACGCAGGGAATGAACAGCATCTGCAGGGCCAGGAACGCGATGGCCGCCGCCGGCACCATGATCTCCGCCAGCATCGGCTTCAGGGCCTCTCCGTTCTCGTCGCCGACGCCCAGGATGACCCCCAGCGTGGCTACGGTCTGCTCTTTGGCCACGAAGCTGGTCAGCAGCCCCACGATCATCTGCCAGTCCAGGCCAACCAGGGCGCCGACGGGCTCCAGGCTGCGGCCGATCATGCCCATCACGCTGTCTTCGATCTCACCGGCGGGGAAGCTGGAGAGGGCCCATACCAGCAGCGACATGACCACGATGATCGTCCCCGCCAGCCTGACGAAGCTCCACAGCCGCTGCCAGGTGGCCATCAGGACTGTGCGGAGGTTGGGCACGTGGTACCGCGGCAGCTCCATCACGAACGAGCTCTCCTCGCCGCGGAAGACGAAGCGGGTCAGCAGCGAGGCCACCAGCGCCAACACAACAAGGTTCAGTGTCACCATGCTCCAGGACACGAGCGTCTGCGTCATCCCGCTGAAGAAAGCGGCGCTGAAGAGCGCCAGTACCACCATCCGTGCCGCGCAGGGCATCAGCGGTGCCACAAGGATGGTGGTGAGCCGTGCCCCCGGTGACTCCACGATGCGTGCGCCCAAGACGGCCGGGACGTTGCAGCCCCAGCCGATGAACAGCGGCAGGAACGAGCGCCCGCGCAGCCCGATGAGCTGCATGAAGCGGTCCATCACCAGCGCCGCCCGCGCCATGTACCCCACGTCCTCCAGCAGAGCCAGGACCAGGAAGAGAATGGCCAGGATGGGTGCGAAGGTCAGCACCAGGCCCGCTCCGCCCAGGAGGCCGTCAGCCATCAGGCTGGCCAGCCAATCGGGCGAGCCCCCCAGGGCGCTCTCGATGCGGGCCGCGTTCGCGCCGACGAGCTGGTCGTCCAGCCAGCCCTGGGCCGGTGCCGCCACCGTGAACATGAGCCAGTAGACGCCGAGCAACATCGCCACGAAGGCCAGGATCCCACCCACAGGATGGGTGACTACGTGGTCTATCCACTCTCCCAGTAGCACCCGCCGCTTCTCGGGTCGCCGGACCACCCGGTCGAACATGTCGCTGGCCCATTCGTAGCGCACGCCGACGATGTCGAGAACCGCGTCCGCATTCTGCCGGAGGACCGCCTCCACCTGCTCCCAGACAGCCTCCGGGAGCATCTCGCGGAAGGCCGATGCCAGGGCCGCATCGCCCTCCAGCAGCTTGAGCAGCGCCCATTGCCGGGGATAGGGGAGGTCGAGATCGACGGGCAGCAGGGCATCCAGCTCCGCTACCAGCGCTTCGGCGCGGGCACCGACCGATGGCGCTGAGGGGAGGGCGGCGCGACCCTCGTTGGCCACCGCCGTCACCACCGCTGGCAGGTCCGATACCCCCCGGCCGCGGCTCGCCGTCATGGGAACCACCGGCACGCCGAGGGCCGCCTCCAGCCCCTTGGCATCCACCCGGAGCCCCTCGCTTCCGGCCACGTCCATCATGTTGAGAGCTACCACCAGGGGCCGACCGAGCTCCAGCAGCTCCCGTACCAGGTAGAGGTTCCGCCCCAGGCTCGCCGCGTCCACCACCACGACCAGCACGTCGGGAGCCTCCTGGGCCACGTAGTCCCGCGCGATCTCCTCCTCAGGGGAGTTAGCGCTCAGGCTGTAGCTGCCGGGGAGGTCCACCAGGTGGAGGATGATGTCGCCGTGTCGGCAGGTGCCGGTCTTCTGCTCAACGGTCTTGCCCGGCCAGTTGCCCACGTGCTGAGAGAGGCCGGTGAGCTGGTTGAACACGGTGCTCTTGCCCGTGTTCGGCGAGCCCGCCAGGGCCACTGTGAGGGCCCTAGTGCCCGTCTTGGCGGTGGTCATTAGGAGCTTTCGATCCTCCGGACTCGTATCTTCTCGGCCTCACCACGTCCCAGCCCTACGCGGGTATCGCGCACCTCGACGACCAGCGGGCCGCTGCCAGGGTTACGGACCATCTTCAACTCGGTGCCGGGGGTGCAGCCCAGGGACAGGGCGCGCGCCATGAAGGTCCTGCCGCCCGTTATGCCCACGACGGTGGCTGCTTGTCCGCTGCGCAGCTTGGTCAGAGGGACGTCGGTGTCAGCGGGGGCCTCTGGGGCCTGGGCGGGCTCGACCATGACCTCCTGGGCCAGTTCGGGGGCCACCTGATGGCTGTGCCCCTCCACGCGTACCCGCACCGCCCCATCGCGAGGGCGGGTCCCTTCGGTACTCAGCACCCGGCCCGGCCCGATGTCCAGCCGGGCCAAACGGCGCAGAAAGTCCCTCGCCTCCCGGCGGATGCGCACTACACGCGCCGGCCCGGGCGCCGGGAAGTCCGTCAGGCGTACGGCGGGCTGAGCCTTGCGGCGGCCGTCTCGACTGGGGATGGTATGGCCGTGGGGACATGTCTCCAGGTCTCCCAGGAAGCTCGCCAGGCGCTCCTCAAGGTCAGGCGAGGTAGCGTGCTCCAGGCGGCAGGCCTCCTCGTGGACCTTGTCCCACGGCAATCCCAGGAAATGGACCAAGAAGTTCTCCCAGAGCCGGTGGCGCCGCGTCAGTGAGCTGGCCAGCCGCTGCCCCTCTTCGCTCAGGCGGACCGGCCCGCGCGGCTCATGGATGACCAGCCCCTTCGAGCTCAGGCGCTGGAGCATCTCCGTTACCGAGGGCATGGAGACATCCAGATCACGTGCCAGGCCCGACGTAGTGGCGGCCTCGCCTTCCTCCTGCACCCGATCAATGGCCTTCAGGTACATCTCGGTGCGTTCGTCGATCATCGCAAGCTCCCGTGAGATTGAGGTCTGAACCAGATTTCTTTGTTAGCCTACCCTAATTATCGGCTAGGCTAGCCGAAGGCGCAACCCCATGCGCCCCCTGGACAGCCTACGCCCAGAGCAGCGCGGCACGATGAACCACTGCTCGCCCTGCCGTTGAGCGTGGGTGTAGAATGCGGGCACAGAGAACGGGGGTCGCGGCCACTGCCCGGCTCTTCAGCGCATGCCGGTTGTCAACATCAGCCTGGTCTAGGTTTCACGGAGCGAAACAGACGCCACTCGGCGATGACCTGTACCGTATCCAGACGCTGCGAAGGACCCGACGGGAGGTGCTGCGACTGGCCGCCGTCGCTGGCGTTGGCCTGGTGGCGATATCGCTCGTCGGCTGCGGCGAGGAGGAAGAGGCGGCGACGCCCACCGCGCTGCCCGTCACTGTCGCTCCCTCAGGCTTCTTCGATTCGGACGGCGTGAAGATCCACTACGAGACGTGGGGCGAGGGCTACCCAATCATCCTCGTCCACGGCTTCCTCTCCAACCTGGCAGCGAACTGGGTGGATCAGAACTGGGTGGAGACCCTCCAGCCGCTGCGACGGGTCGTCGCCCTGGACGCCCGCGGCCATGGTCAGAGTGACAAGCCGCACGACCCGGAGGCCTACGGCGAGGAGAACATGGCCGGCGACGTCCTCCGCCTGATGGACCACCTCGGCATCGACAAGGCCGACCTCTTCGGCTACTCCATGGGGTCCGGCATCTCTGCCCACCTGCTTGCCTACCACGGCGACAGATTCAGCTCCGTGATCCTGGGTGGCATCGGCAGCCACCTCGTCTTCGGCACGCCCGGTAGCGATCAAGACCGTCTCATCCACGACGCCCTGCTCGCTGAGGACCCCTCGCAGGTCTCCGACCCCACGGCCGCAGCCTTTCGCGCCTTCGCTGACCTGGACCCCAGCAACGACCTCGAGGCGCTCGCGGCGTGCGTCCTCTACCTGGGCGGTTCCATCGATCCTGCCGACTTCGCCGCCGTCGATATCCCTGTCCTCATCGTCAACGGGGCAGACGATGTTGTGGCGGAGAACCCGGAAGAGGTCGGAGCCGCCATCCCCGGCGCCAAGGTGGTCATCATACCGGCCACCGATCACCTCTCGGTTGTCCCCGACCAGCGGTTCAAGGACGAGGTGCTGGCCTTCCTGGAAGAGCGGTAGCCGGGAAGGTCTGCCCAGCCGGCGCTGCGGCCAGGCAGGGACTCATGCTGTCGACCGAGCGGCCGGTCCGGGCGGTAGTCAACTGCTCTCCCTGAGCTCTTGAGGCAACAGAAACCGCGGGACGGCCGTCGGCCGGACAGCCCCCTAGCCTCCCGGCTGACCCAGAGAGGCCAGGTATTCGCCGTAGCGGACCATATGGCTCAGGACCCTCGCCGCCCTCTCCGGAGTGGGGTAGACGAACACCCCGTTCGCCCCCAGCTTCGACACAGCGGGCGAGAGGTTGGCCGCGGGGCTGGCCGCCAGTATCACCGGCTTCTTGTGCCTCCACATCCGCTCTATCAGCCCGTCCACCAGCCCTTCCTCGGCCTGGGCCATCTGGTGGGAGTGCTCGGCCAGCCTCCTACCGGCGGCCGTCGAGGCCTTCTCCGGCGGGGGTCCCGCCGGGTACCCCACGCACGAGATCCCCACCACGGCGTCCACCTCCTCCGCCTTGAGGAGGGTTCCCAGGCAGAAATATGAGGCCTCCGAAGTCCCCGCCATGTCCACGGGGTTGCCGTGCGACCAGCGCGGCGGCAGGAAACTGCTCAGCGTCTCCATGGTCTTGGTGGATAGGGGCGCGACCTCCAGGCCCAGCCTCACACAGGCATCGGTAGCCACGACACCGAATCCGCCGCCGCCCGTGAGTATGCCTACCCTGCCGCCTCTGGGCCTGGGCTGATGAATGAGCGCGGCGGCCACATCGAACATCTCCTCCACCTCCTCCACTCTGATCACCCCGCACTGGCGGAACGCGGCGTCATAGACGGCGTCCTCCCCGGCGAGGGCGGCCGTGTGCGACCAGGCCGCTCGCGCACCCTCGGACGTGCGGCCCACCTTCATCACCACGATGGGCTTGCGCCTCGTCACCTCACGGGCCAGGAGGAAGAAGCGTCTCGGCTCTCTCAGTCCCTCGATGTACGCCGTGATGACCTTGGTATGGTCATCCTCGGCCAGGTACTCCAGGTAGTCCTCCAGGTGCAGGTCGGCCTCGTTCCCGGTGCTCACGAACTTGCTGAAACCCACCCCCATCTCGTTGCCCCGGCGCAGGATGTAGCCCGCGAAGTTCCCGCTCTGGGACACGCAGGCCACGGGCCCCGCTCGAATGGCCTGAGGCTCGCTGGTGGTGAAGAGTCCCGAGTCGGTGCTGAAGTGGCCCATGCAGTTGGGTCCGACGAAGCGCAGGCCGCCCCGGCGCGCTATCGCCAGGATCTGCTCCTCGGCCGCCTTCCCCTCTTCCCCCGCCTCCCCGAAGCCGGCGGTGATCACCACCGCGGCCCTGATCCCCTTCGCCAGGCAATCCTCCATGACCAAGGGAACGCTCTCCAGGGGCACCACCACCACCGCCAGTTCCACCGGCCCCGGGATATCCCTGACCCTAGGGTAGGCCGTAACCCCCAGGACCTGTTGTGCCCTGTTGTTCACGGCGTACACTTCCCTGGTGCTGGCCGAGGAGAGGACGCGGCCGAACACGCCGAAGCCCCACTTGCCCGGCGCGTTCGAAGCCCCGATCACGGCCACGGACCGCGGGTTGAAGATCTGCTCAAGCTGTTGAATCAGGGTTGAGCCCATCGCGTACTCTGTCCCCTTGGGGGAGGTTCCGAGCCGGCCCTAGCGGGCGCGGCGGCCCGTCGGTCTACTCCTCGATCTCGGGACCTTCGGACCCTTCGCGGAACCAGGTGACAGGCCGGAACTCCCGCGGCACCAAGCCGTCCTGCTTGAACTTCGGGTATCCCAGAACCAGGGCTGAGCTGATCTTCCAGGGAGGCTTCAGCCCAAGCTTCTCCATGAGCGGGGGAAGCATGTTGATCACCTGGCTGAATCCGACCCAGCAGGCCCTGATGCCCAGGGAGTTGGCCACCAGATTCATGTTCTGTCCACAGATGCCCACGTTGATGTCGGTGCCGCTGATGGCGCGGTCATCGGCGGCGATCAGGATCACGGCTGGCGCGTTCAGGAAAACCGGACCGTATCTCTTGGCAATGCTCCCGAAGCCGCCCAGGATGACGCGGGGGTCGTAGAGCCCCGGATTCGGGTCAGACTCATACATGGGAACGAGGCCAGTCACCAGCTCATCGTTCCTGTACATGTTGTACAGCGTGTTCATCACGCCGTATTGGGCCTCATTCATCTCGTCGATGAGGGCCCTGTCCGTGACGACGATGAACTTCCAGGGCTGACAGTTCCCGGCGCTGGGCGCGAATCGTCCTGCCTCCAGCACCCTCCTGATGAGCGGCTCGGGCACCGGGTCGTCCTTATAGTTCCGCACGCTCCGCCGATACATTACGGCCCGCTCGATGGCATTCCACTCGTCGGGATTCCCCTCGCCGTCCCGGGGCTCAAGGGGCATCTTGGCCGGCAAGGGATGGGGCTCCGTAGCGTAGAAGCCCTCGTCCACGTGGTACGGCTCAACAATGGAGACGGCGTCCCGCGGGCAGGCCACCATGCAGTTGTAGCAGCTGAAGCACTCGTACTCCTCCTTCTGCCGGGGGACTTCTTTCTCCCCTACTATCTCCCAGGCCCTGAAGGGGCAGTTCTCGAAGCACAACTGACACTGAGAGCCCCGAGGTCGGGTGCACTTCTCCGGGTCCACCCTCATGACGCCCATGTGGACGGTTTCTGGCCGGAAGACCTGCTTCACGTCTTCCCAAGGCATGGCTTCCTCCTCCGTGTAGGTTCCTAGGACTCCTGCTCGATCGTTCGGGATCCAGAGCGAGAGGAGAACCCCCTCGAAATGGGCCTCGCCACATCCGCGACGAATGCCCGGCCGCCTGCGAACCGCTGGCGATTATTATGGGGTCAGCAGCTAACGTGCGGAAGCGCCATTCGGCCCTGCTAGGTTTCTTGCAGAGAGAACCTGCACCTCGACGACCTCGCCCCGGTCATCGGGGTGCACACCTTTCTTACACCTACTCACCCCGGTCATTTGACACCCCTGTCGCTATGGCGGATGATTCCCTCGTGCTCACGCTTGACAGTGCTGCCTTTGCGTCCTCTCGTGCTCTCCTCACTGCCGCCTTCCTGACCCTCGCGGTGCTTCTGACATCGTGCGGCCGAGGACAGGGCGGGACTGTCGAGCTATCTCACCACTTCGCCGAGGCCGCCGGCCTCGACTGGCACTACGTCGAGGCTGGCCAGGGCGAACCCGTGGTCTTCCTCCACGGCCTGCCGGAGTCGTGGTACTCCTGGCATTACCAGCTCGAGGCCTTGTCCAGCGACTACCGCGTCATCGCCATCGACCTCAAGGGCTACGGCCAGTCCGACAAATCGGACGGCGACTACTCGGCCGAGCGGGTTGCCGAGGAAGTGCTGGCCCTGCTGGACACCATCGGCCTGGAACGCTTCAACCTCGTCACGCACGACTGGGGCACCTTGATAGGTGACTTCATCGCCGGGCGGCACCCGGAACGCGTCATCAGGTACGTCCGCATGGAGGCGCCGGTCCACAAGTCGGACCCCCAAAACCATCCCCAGTTCGTCATCCTGCGCAACCAGGAGTTCGCCACCAGCCTCTTCTCCGACACGGACGCCTTCGTCCGCCGGGTCTACGGGGAACGCACCGTTCAGCCCATCCCCGAAGAGGACATGCTGCGCATCATCGAGGAGTTCGGCCGGCCTGGCGTAGCCGAGGCCGTGCCCCGCTACTTCCGTGACGCCAGCACCGACACACTCCTGGCGCGAGGGCAATTGTACTCCGAGATGAACCTCCCTGTTCTGCTGCTCCAGGGGGAAGAGGATCCGGCCCAGCCCCAGTGGTACTTCGAAGGCGCCGCCGATCAGTTCCCGGACGCCGAACTGCAGTGGGTGACCAGCGCCGGCCACTTCACCGAGCTGGAGCAGCCGGAGCAGGTCACCGCGGCCATCCGCGACTTCCTCCAGCGCTAGCCCGCCGCGCTGAACGGGCGCCCGCTATGGGAGCGGCTGGAGCGGCTCCTTCAGGCCGGAGCCCGTCACCGGCACGAGCACCCGCGCGCCGGGCTGGATAGCGCCGGACTCGATCAGTGCGGTCAGCCCGGCGAAGGCCGCCGCTGATGTCGCCTCGCAGAAGATGCCCTCCGTACGGGCGAGCCGTCGCTGCCATTCCAGGATCGCGCGATCCGTCACCGCCACCGCGCTCCCCCCGCTCGAGCGAATGGCATCCAGCGCCTGCCGGATGCGCGGAGGCTCCGACACGGCGATGCCGCTCGCGATGGTGCGAACCGCCGTGTCGAACGCCCACTCCTCGCCTCGAAAGGCCGCCGTGATGGGACGGACCGCGACCGCCTGCACGCAGTGCAGCCGCGGTAGGCCGGCGATCGCTCCGGAGCTCACCAGCTCCTCGAAGCCGCTGCGCGCCCCGATCAGCAGGGAACCGTTGCCGACCGGCAGCACGACGTGAGCCGCCGCCGCCTCGCTCGCTGCGACTTCGTAGCTGAAGGCCTTCATCCCCTCCGAGAAGAACGGGCTATAGCTGTGCGACAGGTAGACCAGCCCGTGCGTCGTCGCGAAGGCCTGCGCCGCGTCGGTCGCCGCCTGACGGGGACCATCGATTAGGTGCAGCTCTGCCCCGTAGATGCTGATCTGTTCCAGCTTCATCCTGGGGGCGCCCGCCGGAGCGAACACATGGGCCCGGATGCCGGCCGTCGCCGCATACGCGGCGAGCGAAGCCCCGGCGTTGCCGGAGGAGTCCTCGACGAACTCGGTCACGCCGTGTTCGCGCGCCACGGACATCAGCACCGACGAACCACGGTCCTTGAACGAGCCCGTCGGGGACTGGTGCTCGAGCTTCGCCCAGAGCCGCTCGACGCCCATCTCGGCCCCGAGCCGCCGCAGCTCAAGCAGCGGCGTGTCTCCCTCTCCCAGCCGTACGCGTCCCTCCGGTCTCTGGAGCGGCAGGCGTGGAGCCAGCCTCGATGGCGTTTCCCGGTAGACGACCTCGTACACCGCGCCGCACGACTCGCAGAGTACGTCTAGCGTGGGACGACGGCGCGCGCCGCATCCCAGACACCTCAACTCAAACGGGACCGATGCTGGTGGCAGCTCTAGCCGGTTCATCTGCGCTCCGCAGAAAGTGAGAAGGCGGCCTCGTGAGCCCAGTATATCAGGTGCGTCCAAAAGGCCCGCTCTCCAACCATGCCCCGCACTCGGCGTGCTGCTTCGCGTCCAGACTTGGAGAAATCGCGGGAATCCGTCGATAATACCTGCGGAATCTTCCGGGTGCCAACGTCCCTATCGCCTGGGGAGCACTCATCGTGAAACGACTCCATGCCCTCTGCCGGCTCGCTCGGCTGACGCTGGCCGGGCCGGCAAGCGAGGAGGGTCTCCGGGAGGCGGCCGACGTCCTGCGCCAAGCCACCGCGGCAACCGGGGCCGCCCTGGTTTACGCGGAGGATCAGGATTTCCTCATCTGCCAGAGCCCCGGGGCAACTGCCGGCATCGAGCTCTCCCAGGTCGGGCTGGGGATCCTCCAGCGCCAGGTGGTGCGGGCGGACACTCCCGTCGGCTTCAACCTGTGTGGGCGCCGTCTCGAAGACTTCACGCCGGCCCAGACTGAGCGGCGGGACTACCTGGCCTTCGCCATCCCCTTCAGCGGCAGCTCCTCCGAGATGTGCGTGCTGCGGGGGCCCTGGGACGAGAAGGGCTGGGCAGCCGCTGTCCGCTTCGCGGAGGCGGCCATCCCCAGCCTCGCCCTGCTGACCGATCGCTTCCTGAACGCCCAACACGCGGATCGCCAGAGGAAGCAGCTTGCCGCCCTGGCCAACGCCGGACAGGTTCTCATCCACTCAAACGATGTAGCGAGTGCTCTGGAGGACATGGCCACAGCCATGGCCGCCTCGACGGGCTACGATTTCGTCACCATCGACGTGTACGATGCCAGCGCTGAGCGCTTCACCCTCCGCATCATCAGCAAGGCCCGCATGTCCAGGGGCTCCCTGGCTGGGTTCTGGCGCAGCACCCTCGACCCTGACGAGCCGGAGCCCCGCTACCTCCGCGTCGTCCAGGAGCGGCAGCCCGTCCTCCTGCCGGATCTCCAGAACGACCTGCGCGTCCCGGAGCCGATCCGCGATTACTTCCGGCGGGCCCTGCTCAGATCCTCTGCCCTGTTCCCCCTGCTCTTCCAGGACGAGGTTCTTGGCGTAATGTCGGTAGTCTCCTTCAGTCCGCACAGCTTCCCGGAGGAGGAGGTAAGGTATCTTGAGGGTCTGGCCGCGGAGCTGGCCACAGCTCTGAAGGCGATGCACACCCACCGCGAGCTGGTCGAATCGCAGGAGAGACTGCAACGCTACGCCCAGCGCATCGAGCGCCAGCGGGCGGAGCTAGCCAAATCACAGGCGGAGTTGAAGGAGAAGTCCGCGCTTCTCGAGCGCGCGCTCGAGGCTGAGCGCGAGAACGCTCGCCGTGACCCGCTGACCGGCGTCCTCAACCACGCCGCTATCGTGGAGAAGCTACGCAGCTTGATCTCCGATGGCCGCGACGGCGCTCCCTGCGCCGTCGCCATGATCGATGTTGACGACCTCAAAGCCATAAACGACACCTTCGGCCACCAGGTCGGAGACGCCGTCCTCGTGGCGGTCGCCGATGCCATCGCGCGAGACGGCGCGCTGGTGGGCCGCTACGGAGGGGACGAGTTCGTGGCGGTCCTGCCGGGCGCTGACCGGAACGCCGCCGAACGCTATCGAGAACAGGTGCTGCAAACGCTGGCAGGCACCGTTCTGAGCGATCCCGAGAGCGGCTCAAGCGTGCAGGCCGCCGCCAGCGTCGGCCTCGCCGCCTACCCCACCGAGGCCGGAAGGATCGAAGAGCTGATCGATCTCGCTGACAGCGGGATGTACGGCGCCAAGCGCCAGCGGCCCGTGAGTTCGACCAGCATGGCCGTGTCGCAGTCCCTCGGCGACGAGCGTGCCGCGAAGATGGTCGGAGAGATCGTGCCGCTCCTGACCTCCCCGGGCGAGTTGAGCGACAAGCTGCGGCTGGTCGCTCACAGGCTCTCGGTCGCCGCTGGCTATGACGCGGTCA
>CAZFGZ010000021.1:0-17441 GCA_964518585.1 uncultured Dehalococcoidia bacterium
GCGGAGCGCAGAGAGTCGGGGACTTCGCGGGCGAGGAGGGCGGTGCCTTCGAGGGCGATGCCCTTGGTCAGCAGGAGGCAGTCGTCAGGGCGAGCCCCCTGGCTGCGGACGATGTGGTCTCTCGCGGCCTCGGCGAGCATGGCCCCGACGACGATGGGACGCTCCAGCCCGACGCTGATCTCGGTGTGTCCTCCCACCAGGGTGACCTCCAGGGCAGCGCAGGCGTCACGAACCTGGCGGAAGATGTCCTCGGCCAGGGTCTCGTGGGCGCCCTCGGGGAGAAGAATGGTGGCCATGAACCAGGCGGGGCGCGCTCCCATGCAGGCGATGTCGTTGGCGTTGACGTGGACGGCGTACCAGCCGATGAGGTCGGTGGCGAAGGTAACGGGGTCGGTCTTGGCGACGAGGACACGGTCGCCCATGTCGATGACGGCGGCGTCCTCGCCGACGGCCGGGCCGACCAGGACACGCGGGTCCGTTGGCGCCGCCTCCGCCAGCAGGCGGGCGAGCATGTCCTGAGGGATCTTGCCTGTCTTCATGGGCTTCCGCCGGGGTGATTCCGGTCCGGGCGTCGATCCATGATAACGGGGCAGAGGCGGGTGTCAAGAAAGCGGGGGTCTGCCCTTGCTGTCACCCCGCGCACCAGCGATGAGCCGCTGAGCGGCCGGGACGGTCGAGGCGCCGGCGGCTGCTAGCCGCCGGCGCCTGCTTGGCCTCCTCGGAGGGTTCTGGCTTGCTAGGGGTACGGCTCCGTCTCGATGTCGTCCACTGTCATTTCGTCAGGGTTGACACCTTGCCAGCTGTAGGCGTCGCCGAAGGGGACCCATCTTGCCTGGGTGGGGTCGTCCGGGTCGGGTTCGACCCGGGAGAGAACGACGCTCTGGGCAGCGTCGTGGTCGGTCTCGGTCATGGTGTTCTCGAATAGACAGACCGAGCATTTGAACCATTCGCCGCTTTCGGCTGCCTCGATCACCCCCTCGCGGGTGAGGTCAGGGCCAGCCTCCTGAAGGACGTTTATGAAGGTCTCGGCCAGTGTCTGGCCATAGAGCGTGAGGTTGCTGGCCGTTTCGATGCCGCCGTACTCACTCATGATCTCGATGTGCCTCTGAACGTCGGCGTCATCGGTCTCGTAGGCATGCTTCAGGGCCTCATTGCTGATGACCCCCACCGCGTTCTCGGCCCCCGCCAAGGCGATGGTGAGCTCATTGGCGCTGACCGTGCTGATGAAGATGGGGACGTCCCAGCCAAGGTCGGCCCGGGCGTGCCTGATGGCGGCGGGGGCCTGGCGGGGGACGGCGAAGACGACCAGCACGTCGGCGCCGGCGGCCTGCAGCCGGTCGACCTGGGAGTTGACGTCGGGGTCGGCGGCCTCAAACGTCTCCATGGGGAGTATCTCGAGGGCGTCGCCTATGCCTCTCTGGACGCCATCGTAGCCGTCCTCGCCAAAGTCGTCGTTCTGGCCGATGACGCCGACCTTCGCGTCGGGGTAGTTCTCGACGATGTACTGGCCGAACAGGATGCCCTCGGCGACGTAGTTGGGGAGGATGCCGAAGCAGTTAGGCCGTGCCTCGGGGTCTCTCACCCACTCAAGGGCGCCGGTGCTGACGAAGAAGTCCGGGACGCCACGGTCCCTGAGGTAGTCGACCACCTGCATGTGGGTGGCGGTGCCGAGGCCGCCGAGGATGGCAAAGACGTTGTCCTGCTCGACCAGTCTCCTCACCACTTCCACCGTTAGTGGCGGCGAGTACTGGTCGTCCTCGACGAGCAGGGTGATCTTGCGGCCGTTGACGCCGCCCTCGGTGTCGTTGATATAGTCGAAGTAGGCCTTCATGGCCACCGAGATCTGGGAGTAGGCGGCGGCCGGCCCTGTGAGAGGCTGGTGTGTGCCGATTACGATTTCCGTGTCGGTGACACCCGTCGTGTCCCCTTCCACGACCTCGGGTGTTTCTGCGGCCGGCGTTTCGGCCGCCGGCGTCTCCGCCGCTGGCGTCTCTGCCGACGGTGTGACCGCCCCCTCCTCCTCCTCCCCCCCGCATGCCACGGCCACTAGTGCGAACAGCGCCACGACGGTGAGCAGAATCCAGAGAATACGGGATCTTCGCATTGAGTTACCTCCCTGCATGGTTGTTTCCCCAGTAGTCGGGAACACGGAGTGAGGATGGGCCTTGAGGATCACCCCCTTCCCTTGTCTGGCTGGTCTGGGCTCTCTTGTGTGGGGTCTGAATCGCCGTCTTCCAAACCCGTCATTTGTCTGAGCCACCTCAAGCGGGCCAAGGCCACAGCGCGCAGGCCGGTGAGCGATTTGCGCAGGTCCGGAGGGCCGGCTCTGGGGCCGGAGCCCCATCTTAACAGGTTGTAGATGCCCCCGGCGAGTCCTCGGGGGAACGAGATTATTGTAATGACGAGAATGGAGCCGAAGATGACCCCGCGCAGGGTCTCCGGATCCTGGACGAGTTGCTCCGGGACGACCCGAGCGATCTCGGGGCCGAGGTTGCTGATCAGCTCTCCCTGGAAGGTCAGGTAGATGGCCCCAATGACGGAGCCGAGGATGGTTGCCAGCCCTCCGATGACGATGGCTATCAGGAAGTTGATGGAGGTCAGGACGTCCATGCTGCCGGGGCTGATGACGCCCTGGGCCATGAGAAACATCCCCCCTCCAACCCCGGCAAAGCAGGAGCTGATGCCGAAGGCCAGGGCCTTGTAGAGCCGCACGTTGACGCCCATCTGCTCCGCGGCGACCTCGCTGTCGCGCAGGGCGACGAAGGCCCGCCCGATACGGCTGCGGTGCAGATTCCAGGCCAGGATCGTCATGATTACGGCGGGTATTATCGCCATGTAGTACAGCCACTGGCGCTGGTCGAAGAGTCCGTCCACCGCTCCGGGGGGGTGGATCTCCCCGATGCTGATGCCGCGAGTTCCCTTTGTCCACTGGGTGACGTCTATGCTGAGACCGGCGACCTCGATGTCCATCTTCAGCACCTGAGGCAGGGCGACGATGAGGGAGAAGGTGGCGATGGCCAGGTAAGGCCCGCTGAGGCGCACGGCCGGTAAGCCGACGATGAATCCCCCCAAGACTCCGGTGGCGAGTCCCGCCACGAGGATGGCGAACCCCAGGGGAACCGAATACTGGTCAAGGAGAATGGCGGTGATGTATGCCCCCACCGCTACCAGCGCCGCGTGTCCCAGCGAGACCTGACCGCTGTAGCCGGTCAACAGGTTCATGCCGAGGAGGATCACGAGCCAGTAGGCACACGAGGCGGCCTGGAACGTGCGGAAGGGGCCAATCAACCCGCCGAAGAAGGGCCAGGTGTGGAGAAAGGGGAAGACGATGAGCACGGCGGCCAGCAGGACAAAGCCGAGAGTCTTGGGCCTCAGCAGGGTTTCCCTCACGCCTCACACTCTCCTGAGGACACGCCGGCCGAAGATGCCGGTCGGACGGATCATGAGGACCAGGACGATGACGATGAACGCTACCGTGGCGTCGACGCCAGGGTCGATGTAGGTGCCCGCCATGTTCTTGATGACGCCGATGGCCAGCCCCCCGACTATGGCGCCGACGGGGCTGTCAAGGCCTCCCAGGACTGCGGCAGCGAAGGCATATAACAGCACATCGAACATGAGGCTGAGGCTCAGCCCCGAGGTCTGGGCGACGAGGACTCCGGCGACGGCCCCCACCGCCGCCGAGAGGCCCCAGCCGACGCTAAGGATCTGGCCCACCCGGATCCCGACCAGCCGGCTGGCGGTCCGGTTCTGGGCGACCGCCCGCATGGCCAGCCCGAGCTTCGTCCACTGGAAGAGCATGTACAGCAGGGCCATGACGATCACAGCGGTTACGAGGATGCCGACGTTGGCCCGACCGATGGAGGCTGGGCCGAGGTCCATAGCAGGGCCCTTGAAGACGGAGAACGGGCCGAAGCTCTTCGGCAGAGATCCCCAGACGGTGAGAGACAGCCCGCTGAAGACGGTGAAGAGCCCAAGGGTCACGATGACGGCGTTCAGGACCGGCGCGCCCTCCACGTGCCGCAGGACGAATCGCTCCAGGGCGGCGCCCATGAGGGCGGCCACGACCAAGGAGAGGAAGAAGGCAAGCCAGAAGTCCATGGTCGTCAGGAAGGTCCAGGCTATGAAGGTGCTGAACAGGGCCATCTCACCCTGACCGAAGTTCAGGATGTCAGTCGATCGGTAGATCATTACGATCGCCAGGGCCAGGATGGCGAAGAGGCTGCCACTGGCGATGCCGCTGAGAACCTGCTGAAGGAACTCCTGCATTGGTTTCCCCGCCCGCTTCCTAGCCGGACCTCACCGGTCCCGTCGCTCGAAGGGTTTCAGGAGCCGGCGCGCGGTCGCCCGCAGCGCCCGCGCTACGTCCAGTGTTCGAACCCTTTCTATTGTGGCCGACGGCTTGACCTTGCCAAGCTCTCGGATGCCCCCGGCGAGACCCAGCGGCCCCAGGATGATGGCAAAGATGAGCATTCCGCCGTAGATAGCTCCCCGCAAGGCATCGATGCGGAACTCCTCCCCTTTGGGGATCAGGTCAACTATCGTGTCCACGATCTCTATCCGCATGGTCATGATGGCGGCGGCGAAGATGCTGCCCAGGATGGAGGCCATCCCTCCCAGGACGAGCACCGCCAGCATGGTAAGGGACATGACGATGTCGAAGGTAGCGGGGCCGAGAACGGCCTCCGTGAAGACGAACAGGCCACCTCCGATGCCAGCGTAGAAGGAGCTGACGCCGAAGGCGGTCATCTTGTACAGGGCGACGTCGATCCCCATCTGCTGGGCACCGACCTCGGTGTCGCGGATGGCGATGAAGGCACGACCCAGGCGGCTGCGGGTGATGTTCCAGGCCAGAACCGTCATGATGAGGGCAGGGACGATGGTGCAGTAGTAGAGCCACTGGTCCTTGTTCACGGTGTCTTCCAGCATGCCCGGCGTCCTGGGGGGAGTCCCCGCCTCGTAGAAGTTGATGCCTTGGGAGGCGTGCGTCCAGTCGCTCACCAGGTCGTGCTTGATGATCTGGGGGAGGGCGATGACGACAGCGAGGGTGGCGATGGCCAGATAGGGGCCGGTGAGCCGGAGGGCGGGCGCCCCCACCAGGAAGCCGACGGCCCCGGTGAATAGGCCCGCCGCCAGCACCGCAAGGATGACGTGCGCGCCGTACTGGGTCATGAGGATGGCCGCCACGTACGCTCCTACGGCGACAAAGGCGCCGTGGCCGAGGGAGATCTGGCCGCTGCAGCCGGTGAGAAGGTTGAGCCCCAGGAGGATGATGAGCCAGACGCCGAAACGGCCTGCCTGAAAGGTGCGGAACGGGTCCACCCACCAGCCGAAGAACGGCCAGCCGCTCATGAACTCGAACATGGTGTTGAAGTAGGGGAAGCCGAGGATGATAAGCCCCAGGAGGGCGAAGCCGAGAGTCCGAGGCCGCAGCAGGGTCTGGACCACCTACACTCTCCTCACCGCCCGCTTGCCCAGCAACCCGGTAGGCCGTATCACCAGCACGATCACGATGATCAGGAAAGCTATGGCATAGTCAATGCTGGACTCTGTCGGGTTGTAGGTGGCGGCCAGGTTCTGCACCACGCCCAGGGTCAGACCGCCCACGATGGCTCCCAGGGGGCTGGTAAGGCCTCCCAGCACCGCGGCGGAGAAAGCGAAGAGGATCAGCCCAACCATCATGCTGGTGGAGAGGGAGACGATGGGGGCGGCCAGCATGCCGGCCACAGCGCCCACCGCGGCGGACAGGGCCCAGCCCAGTGTCAGCATTTGCCCCACCCGGATGCCCACGAGACGGCTGGCAGCACGATTCAGAGCTGTCGCCCGCACGGCCAGCCCCAGCTTCGTGTAAGTGAAGAAGAGGTAAAGCACCACCATGATGACGATCGCTGTGCAGAAGACGCCGATGTTCGCCCTGCTGATGTCCACCGTGCCCACCGACAGCGGCCCCCCCTCGAACAAGGGGGCCTTGGGGAAGGGTTTGGGGTCGCCCCCATACCGCCACAGGGCGATGCTGTTGATGGCGGTGAAGAGTCCGAGCGTGACGATGATCGGGTTAAGGACAGGCCCCTCCTCGACCGGCCGCAGGAGCGTCCGCTCCAGCAGCGCACCGATGAACATCGCCACCAGCAGGGCCAGGAGGAACGCCAGCAGGTAGTCCATCCGCGTGAGAAAGGTCCAGGCGATGAAGGTGCTCAGCATGGCCATCTCGCCCTGGGCGAAGTTGACCACCTCGGTGGAGCGGTAGATGAGCACGACGGCGAGGGCCAAGAGCGCATAGATGCTCCCCGTGGCAAGCCCGGTGGCCACCTGCTGGACGAACTCTCCCACTTTGCCTACGTCTCAGTAGCCCAGGTAGGCCCGCCGCACCGATTCATCACGGCGCAGGTTTTCGGCGGTCTCGTGGAGGGCTACCTCTCCTGTCTCCAGGACGTACCCATACTGGGCCACCCTCAGGGCCATGTTGGCGTCCTGCTCCACGAGAAGGACGGTGATGCCTTCCTGCTCGTTGACGGTCTTGATGATCTCGAAGATCTCTCGCACCAGCATGGGTGCCAGTCCCAGGGAGGGCTCGTCAAGGAGCAGCAGTTTGGGCTTGGCCATGAGGGCGCGGCCGATGGACAGCATCTGCTGCTCACCGCCGCTGAGGGTCCCCGCCTCCTGTGTTTTGCGTTCGCCCAGCACAGGGAAGTAGGAGAAGACCTTGTCCACGTCCTGCTTGATCTGCTTGCCATCGTTGCGGGTGTAGGCGCCCAGGCGCAGGTTCTCCAGCACCGTGAGTTCGGTGAAGATCTGGCGACCCTCAGGTGCCTGGGAGATGCCCATCTGGACGATGCGCTCGGGCGCCAGCCGGTCGATCTGGTGCCCCTCGAACTCGATGGTGCCCTGCGAGGGGCGCAGGAGCCCGGAGATGGCGCGCAGCATGGAGCTCTTGCCAGCGCCGTTTGCCCCCAGGACTGAGACGATGGAGCCGGCGGGCACCTCCAGGGACACCCCGCGGAGGGCCAGCACCGGGCCGTAGGACGCGTGAACCTCGTTAAGCTTCAGCATCGGTGTCCCCAAGGTAGGCCTCGATGACGGCGCGGTCCTGCTGTACCTCCGCCGGGGTCCCCTCTGCGATCTTGCGACCGAAGTCGAGCACGCACACGCGGTCGGAGATCTTCATCACCAGGTCCATGTGGTGCTCCACGAGCAGAATGGTGACGCCGAGGTCGTCGCGCAGGGCGCGGATGAGGCCGGCCAGGGCATTGAGTTCCTCGCGGTTGAGGCCGCCGGCCGGCTCGTCGAGCAGGAGCAGCCGGGGGCGGGAGACGAGGGCCCGGGCCATCTCCACGTGCTTCTTGATGCCGAAGGGAAGGGCGGCCACGGGGACGTTCTGCAGATTCTCCAGCTTCAGGATTCGCAGCACCTCCAGGGCGCGCTCCCGGCCGTATCGGTCCTCGTTGCGGGCTCGCGGAAGCCAGAAGGCGCAGTCCAGCAGGTTGCAGCTCAAGCCGGTGTGCTGGCCGACGAGCAGGTTCTCCAGGACGGTCATGCTGCGGAACAGCTCCACGTTCTGGAAGGTGCGGGCTACGCCGCAGCCGATGATCTGATGGGGGCGCAGGCTCAGAAGGTCACGGTCCTCGAAGGCTATTGTGCCGCCATTGGGCTGGTAGATGCCGGTGATGCAGTTGAAGACGGTGGTCTTGCCCGCCCCGTTGGGGCCGATGAGCCCTACGATCTTCTCCGCTGAGACGCCGAAGGAGACATCTTCCAGCGCTACGATCCCTCCAAAGTGGATGGAAAGGTCACGTATCTCGAGTAAAGCCATGATCCTCGCTGAGAACCGGGTTCGCGACGGGGCGCAGCAGCGCACAGCGCGAAGAGCCGGTGAGAGCTAGGTGCATGATAGGCGATTTGAGAGTAGGGTCAAGTCGGGGGCCAGCCATAGCCCACGGTAGGGGCGCAAGACGGGGCGCGTGCGGGGGGCAGACCATGCCGGTCATCTCCCCGGTGGGGCCCCCAGGCGCTCCACCAAGGTCCACCCCGCGGGGAGGACCAGAGCAGCGGCCACCAGCTTCAGGAGGTCGCCGGGAAGGAAGGGCCAGAGGCCCAGATCGAGGGTGTGCGTCTCCATCCCGACCACCCGCTGCCATTGGTGGAGCCAGAGCAGTCCCGGCACGTAAATGAGGGCGTTTCCCAGCAGCATCGGCAGGACGATCCAGCGTGAGCGATCCCACCCCCGCTCGGCGAACCAGCCGACGACCATGGCGGAGATGATGAAGCCCAGCAGGTATCCGCCGGTGGGTCCCGCGAAGCAGGTGTAGGAGCCAGACCAACCGGCGAAGATGGGAAGGCCCGCGACACCGGCGGTCAGATAGGCCAGGATTGCTGTTCCTCCCAGCCGGCTGCCGAGCAGGGCGCCGATGACGAGAACGGCGAACGTCTGACCCGTTACGGGAACGGGCCCGCCGGCCCTGGTCTGAATGAACGGATAGTCCCAGCTCACCTGCGCGGCCAGCGCGAGGAACGCTACCGCCCCGACGACAAGAAGGGCCTGGCGAGCGACGGTCTCCCGGGGGAGGACCACGTCGGTCAGGGTATAGCGCAGAGCTGCTGTGGACATTGGCGACCTCCTGGTCTTTCCTGCCAGAGAGCGGGCGTTCGCGCTGCAGAGGGCGAACCGCATGATAGGGCATCTGGGGGTTGTGTCAAGGGGGAGGATGGGGCTGGAATGATGAAGGCCAGCGCCGAGCTGGTGGCGGGGGATAGTCGGCGCTGGCCTTGCTGGGTTGATGGGGACAGGTTGGCTGCCTCCCCGATCTTATGTATCGGCCGGGGGCCGAAAATCCGAAGGCCTTGCTCGACGCTCTGAGCCACGTCGCGGACCGCCTACGCCGGGTCATCCCCCGGCGGACTGGCCGAGGGAGGGGGGACCAGAGGGATGTCAGGAACGGGCGCGCTGACAGCGTCGGCTGCGGGCGGGGCCGCCACTGGCCGTGCCTCCTCGTCGCCGGCGAGCGTGGTGCGCAGGGGCATCTCACGGAGGAATACGCTGACGGCAAGGGCGGCAACCGATATCAGCATGCCTAGAAAGAACACGTTGGTGATGGCCTCGGCCAGGACCACGCGCATGGAGTCGATGGTCTCCGCGAAGAGGTCCGCGCCCTGGGGGCCGCGAGCCGCGAAGGCCTCGCGGAGGCGGTCCAGGGCGTCCGGGCTCAGGAGCACCTGGGGATCCTCCAGACTCTCCAGCACCGGCTCGGGCAGGCCCTGGACCTCCGCCGGCAGCTCCGCGCGGAGACTGTCTCGAAGGTGCGTCGTGACCAGGGTGCCGAAGATGGCGATGCCCAGCGTGCCCCCAATCTGGCGGAAGAACTGGACCGACGAGGTCGCGACGCCCAGCAGGCGGTAGGGCATGGCATTCTGCACGACCAGGCCCAGGATGGGCATGCTGGTGCCCAGACCTAGCCCGACAATGATCATGTTGCGCACTGTCACCATGTGCGCCGTCCCCTCGCCCATGCGGGACATGAGGTACATGCCGGCGGCGAGCACGATGCCGCCGAGAATGACGAGCAGTCTGTAGCGCCCGGTGCGCGTGATGAGCTGGCCGGCGGTGGTGCTGGCGACGACCAGGCCCATCATCATGGGCATGGTGACCAGGCCTGAGTTGGTGGCCGAGGAGCCCAGAGCGCCCTGAATGAACATGGGTGTGAAGGTGATGGCGCCGAACATGCCCATGCCGGTGAGGAAGGTGATAACGATGGCCACGCTGAAGACGGGGCTCCTGAACATGCTCAGCGGCATGATGGGGTCCGCGGCCGCCCGCTCGGCCAGGATGAAGGTGACCGTGCCCGCCACCGACATCGCGAGCAGGCCAGCGATCTGAGGCGAGAGCCAGGGATAGAGATCGCCGGCCCAGACGAGCGCGAGCAGGAGCGGGACGACCGCCAGGATGAGGGCGGCCACCCCCCAGTAGTCGATGGCGGGCCGGGTCCCGCTCGGCCGGATCCAGGGGAAGCCCACCATCAGGACGGAGAGGGCGACCACGCCGACGGGGATGTTGACGTAGAAGACCCATCGCCAGCTCAGGTTGTCGGTGATCCAGCCGCCCAGAAGGGGTCCGATGACGCTGGCCAGCCCGAACACGGCCGAGAAGAGGCCCATGTACCTGCCGCGCTCGGAGGGAGGAAAGAGGTCGCCGATGATGGCGAAGGCGTTGGCCATGATCATGCCCGCGCCTATCCCCTGAAAGCCCCGGAAGACGATGAGCTGCACCATGCTCTGGGAAAGGCCCGCCAGGGCAGAGGTGACCATGAAGACGACGATGCCGGTGATGAAGAAGGGCTTGCGGCCGTAGAGGTCCGACAGCTTCCCCACCAGGGGGACCACCGTGGTGGAGGTGAGCATGGAGGCGGTGAAGACCCAGCTAAAGAGGTTCAGGCCGCCCAGCTCGCCGATGATGCGGGGCAGGGCCGTGCTGACGACGGTCTGGCTGATAGCGGCCACCAGCAACCCCAGCATGGTGCCAGCGATGACGATGGCCTTGGAGCGGGCAGAGAGCTTGAGCTCTTGCATCTGGGGACAGGCACAAGCTGGCGCGCCCGGGAGGATTCGAACCCCCGACCCCCTGGTCCGAAGCCAGGTGCTCTATCCGCTGAGCTACGAGCGCGCCGGTTGACCCGGAAGGGGCCGCCCGGTAGTATCGGCGCGGGCCTTGCGGCGCCTTTCCGGACCTCGACAGTCTAGCATAGCCCTCTCCGGCCCTCAACCGAACTGGAGTGCTTTCTCGGCAGCCTGAACCGGGCGTCCTTTGAGCCCGGCGCTCCCCCCTTGGCGGAGGCAAGCCATGCGCGAAGAGATGCAGCAGCCCATGGAGCAGGTGCGCGAACTTCTGACGGCAGGCGACATCCCGGGGGCCCTTTCGCACCTGGAGCGACTGCATCCCGCCGATCAGGCGGAGGTGATCGCCGCCCTGGACTCGGAGCTGCGCGTGCCTCTCTTGCCGCAGCTACCCCGGGAGGCGCTGGCCGACATCCTGGAATACCTGAAGGAGGAGGCCCGGCGCGACGTGGTCATGGAGCTGGAGGCCACCGTGCTGGCTCCCCTTCTGGACCGGGTGGACACCGATGTGGCAGCGGATGTGCTCCGCATGCTGCCCCCGGAGCAGGCCGAAGAGGTCTTGCTGGCCATGCGCACGGCCCCCGAGGTGACCGGCCTCCTCCGGCACGAGGACGAGAGCGCCGGCGGCCGCATGACGGCCGACTTCGTGGCCCTGCACAAGGAGTGGACGGTGGACCAGGCCCTGGCTTACCTCCGCCGCACTCACCCGGATACTGAGCAGGCCTACTATCTCTACGTGATCGACGCCGATCACCGGCTGGAGGGGGTGGTGAGCCTGCGTCACCTGGTCGTGGCGGCGCCCGAGGAGCGGATCACCGACATCATGACGCCGGAGGTGATCAGCATTCAGGTGGACGAGGACCAGGAGGAGGCAGCTCGTACGCTCCAGCGCTACAACCTCGTGGCCCTCCCCGTGGTGGACGAGCAGAGCCGACTGGTGGGCGTGACCAGCGTGGACGACCTGATGGATGTGGTCCAGGAGGAGGCCACCGAGGACATGTACCGCATGGTGGGTCTGCCGGAGGAGGAGTCGGTCCTGGGACCGGTCACGACGGCGCTGAGACGGCGTCTACCCTGGCTGCTGGTCAACCTGTTTGCGGCCTTCCTTGCGGCGCTCACCGTCAACACCTTCGAAGACACTATCAGCCGGGTGGCCGCCCTGGCCGTCTTCATGCCGGTGATTGCCGGCCACGGGGGGAACACCGGCACTCAGGTGACCACCCTCATCGTGAGGAGCCTCGCCCTGGGGGAAATACGCGCCTCGGATGTCCTGCCCATAATTGTGAAGCAGGCCATCTTCGGGGTTCTCCAGGGAGTACTCTCCGGCAGCCTCAGCGCTCTGTTGGCCTTTCTCCTGACGGGCAACCTCTGGCTGGCCATGATCGTTTTCGCGGCGATGCTGGGGAACGTCATCATCGCGGCCATCGCGGGGAGCATGATCCCTCTCGGCCTGAAGCGCTTGCGCGTCGACCCGGCGCTGGCTTCCACAATCTGGCTGACCACCTTCACGGATGTGATGGGGTTCCTGCTGCTGCTGGGGCTAGGGGCGACTCTGGTGGACCGGCTTTCCTAGGTCTCACTCATCGGCTTCGCGACCGGAAGCCACTCGAAGCTGGATGCCGACCTGGGTGTAGTCCTCTTCCTCGGCGAAGACATCAGCGGAGACGGTCCCGGAGATCTCCGGGCTGGCGCTGTCCTGGAAGGAGATGGACGTAGCGAAGCTCTCGGTGGGCTCGTCTTCCACGGTCCAGCCCCTGGCCTGAAACTCCTCTCGGTAGTAATCGATCACTGTGTCCTGTGAGTCCTGACTGAGGAAGGTTATGAGGAAGTCCTGGTTGCCGGGCGACCTGACGTAGGCGGTGGCGATGACGGTGGACCCATCATAGATGGGGATGTCCGAAGGGAAGTCGCGCGGCAGAGGCCGGCCGGCACCAAGCTGGAAGGGCTCTTCCTGCGCGTCGCCCGCACCTGAGACGACCTCCAGAGACACGAAGATGCTGCTCCGGCCACCTTCCTCCACCGACTCGTTGACGGCGACGGCGCCGGCGATGTCGGCATCATCGATCTTGCTGAACTGCAGGGCCGTGAGCTCCTCGGTGGAGGAGGTAGCCTCGACCTGCCAGGGATCCTCACTGAAGACCCCTTCATAGTACTGAAGCACGTCCGGCGGGGGGTCGGCGGTGTCCAGGACGATGAAGTAGACTACGTCTTCCTCGTAGACCTGGCGCAGGGAGGCGACGAGGGTGGATCCCGGGTAGGCGGCGGGTAGCTCCACGGGCATGTCATCGGGCAGGCGGCCCGCGAAGTGCTCCACGCTGGCACCGGCGGGCTGGCCGAGGGCCAGCATGCGGCTCAATATGCCGGCCACCCGCTCGTTGTCTCCGCCTTCACCCCCGCAGGCGGCGGCGCAGAGGAGAGCCAGGGCCAGGAAGAAGATGAGGAGGCGAACGAGCTTCATCGGCTGACCCCTGTGCCAAAGCGGCTGCCGTGGCCGGGCAGCCGCTTGTGACCTTTCACGGTGGGGTGGACGGAGGGATTCGAACCCTCGATCTCCAGGGCCACAACCTGGCGCCTTAACCGCTCGGCTACGCCCACCACGAACCCGCCGCGCGGGCGAGGAAGAAACGCTCTGCTCATCGGCGCCCCGACCGGCGGGACGGACAGCAGAGCCCTCACGACCTATCGGTCGGCACCCGTCAGTCTAGCATGAGCCCCCCAGGGGGTCAACGAGGACGCACGCCCGGTCCGGCGCCATTGACGCTTTTCGACCTGCCGTGCTATGTTCTCCCTGAAGCTCATGACGCATGAGGTCTGCCCACTGAACGGTAGCCGATGAAAGCCCCAAGCGGGCTATTTTTTCTGTTTGAGCGGCTAGCTTCTTCGGCGGATAGAGATGCCTAAGCTCCCCTTCCTTTTCAGAGACGATCGCTTCTACAACCTGCTCCACAGGAGCGCCCAGAACCTCGTGGACGCCGGGGAGGTTCTCCTGGACCTGATGGAGCACTACCAGAACGTGGAGATGAAGACGGACCGGCTGAGGGAACTGGAGCACAACGGCGACGCTATCACCCACGAGATCATGGCCCTCCTCCACAAGACCTTCGTTACCCCTATCGAGAGGGAGGACATCGCCCTGCTGGCGGAGCGGATGGACGATGTCATGGACCTCATCGAGGGGGCTACTACCGCGATGCACATCTATGGCGTCTCGGGGCCGACGGACAAGAGCCGCGACCTGGCTGACGTGGTGCGGCTGATGACGGTGAAGGTGGCGCAGGCCATCGGCCTTCTGCGCAGCCACCGTAACCTGCGCGAGATCCTCCCCCACTGCGTGGAGCTGAACCGCCTGGAGAACGTGGCCGACGATCTCTTCCGCAGCGCGATGGCCGAGCTTTTTGAGGACACGCTGGGCGCGGCGGAGATCATCAAGTGGCGCGAGATCTATGACCATCTGGAGGCAGCCACCGACCGCTGCGAGGACGTGGCGAACGTCCTGGAGGGGATCGTCCTTCGACATGCCTAGCTCCGGATCGGGCCTTGGTCCGACGGCGATCGCGGGGGCTCCCTTCGGGAGCCCTTCTTTCGTCAGCGCTTTGCCGTTGCCCGCTCACCAGGCCTCCAAAATGAGATGACCGATACCTTCGGCTTCTTCATCTTCACCATGATCCTCATACTGGGGTTCGAGGCCGTGAACGGCTGGACGGACGCGCCGAACGCCGTCGCTACGGTGATATCCACACGTGTCCTCCGGCCGATGACGGCCGTATTGATGGCCGCGGTCTTCAACGTGCTGGGGGCCCTTTCGGGGACGGCGGTGGCGACCACCATCGGCAAGGGAATAGTGGACCTACACGTCGTCACGCTGGAGACGACCGCGGCGGCGGCCATCGCGGTCATCCTCTGGAGCAGCTTCGCCTTTCTATTCGGTCTGCCCACCAGCGAGAGCCACGGCATCGTTGCTGCGATCGCGGGCGCGGGCGTGGCCCAGGCGGGCCCGGACGTGCTGTTGTGGGAAGGCTGGGAGAAGGTGTTCACGGGGCTAGGGGCAGCGGTGGTGGGCGGTGCGGTCGGGGGCTTCCTCCTCATGACGATCCTTCTGTGGGCATTGCGAAAGGCCAGCCCGTTGCTGGCGCGTCGTCTCTTCGGCCCGGCGCAGATGGTGTCGGCGGCGTTCATGGCCTGGAGCCACGGCACGGCCGACGGCCAGAAGGCCATGGGGATCATGGCCATGGCCCTGGCCATCCACTACGACAAGGATTTCGGGGTGCCCCTCTGGGTCATCCTCCTCTGCGCCCTGACGATGGGCGTCAGCACCGCTTTTGGGGGCTGGCGCATCATCCGGACGCTGGGGATGCGTCTCACGTCTCTGCAACCGGTGCACGGGTTTGCGGCGGAGACGGCCGCTGCCCTGACGATCACCATCACCGCGCGCATGGGCATCCCGCTGAGCACGACGCATACCATCGGGTCGGCGATCATGGGTGTTGGGGCTACGAGGCGGCTCTCGGCGGTGCGCTGGGGCATCGCCTACAACATCCTGATGGCCTGGATCCTCACTTTCCCCATCTGCTTCGGCATCGGCTATTTGGTGGCCTGGATCATCCCGTAGGGACGAAGGCCGACGCCAAGGACAGGCCGCCTCTATCTATCGAGTCGGCACCCCGCGGGACCGATACCTCCTTGGGAGGATGGCGGCGCCAGGCTGAAGCGACTGAGTCTTGTACAGAGACACCCTGAGCAGCATCAAGAGCGCGGGCCCCGGGGGAGCGGGTCGGCCCAGGCACCACCTGCACGCACCGTGGTCGGGGCGGGCGGTGCACCGGCTGATCGATGAGCCTCTGGTGCGACGGCTGGGCACGGGGGGAGTGCTCTTCGCGCTGCTGCTGGTGGGGGGCACCGTCGGGTACGTGGTCATCGAGGGGTGGCCGGTTCTCGATGCTCTCTTCATGACGGCGATCACCCTGTCGACGGTAGGCTACGGGCAGGTTCGGCCGCTCTCGCCGGCGGGTATCGTGTTCAGCATGCTCTTGATCTTTTTCGGTGTAGGGGCGGTCCTGTACCTCCTCAACGCCACCATCCAGACGATGTTCGAAGGGCAGCTCGCAGAGGTCCTGGGGGTACGCAGGATGAAGGCACGAATCGATGCACTGAGCGATCACTACGTGGTATGCGGCTTTGGTCGGGTTGGCCAGGAGGTAGCGCAGGAGTTTCAGGCCCAGAACGTTCCCTTCGTGCTGATCGAGGATGACCCAGAGGCGCAGGAAAGGGCGCGCAGCCTGGGCTACCTGTACGTGACGGGCAACGCCACCGCCGAGGAGGCGCTGCAAGCCGCGGGGGTAAGCAGGGCCCGCTGTCTGGTAGCGGCGGTCGGCAGCGACGCCGAGAACACCTACATTACACTCTGCGCCCGGGCCATGAAGCCGGATCTGCTCATCGTGGCCCGGGTGGACACGCACCGGGGCGAGGAGCGTCTGCGGCAGGCGGGGGCGGACAAGGTCATCTCACCGTATCGTATCGGCGGCCGCACGATCGCTTTCTCCGCGCTTCAGCCACGGGTGACCGACTTCGTCGACTCGGTGCGCGGCGACAGGTGGATAGCGGAGATCGAGATAGGCGAGAGCTCCGACCTAGTCGGTCTGACCATTCAGGATGTGGTGCACGAGCGCGAGGGCGTGGGCGCGGTGCTGGCGCTGCGCGAGCCGGACGGTGGCCTTATCGTAGGACCCAGCGCCGAGACCCGGCTGAAGCTTGGGGATCACCTCATCGTGCTGGGCGCGGAGACACGGCCAGCGAGCGTCTACGCGGCCGCTGCCTGAGGCAGCGGTCCGCCCCGGCCGCTACTCAACAGGTCTGACCCGGTCTCTCTGAGCGCGCCCGCGGTCCGCAGCGGGCGGCGCGCTTCATAGCACTCTCTCCGAATCTGAAATCGCCGCGCCGACGGCCCGGCTGGCGGCTGGGCCTACCTCCGCGCTCCTTTCTCACCTGGGGGCGAAGCCGCCCCAGCGCCCCTCTTCTTCCGGGCGAAGATGAGCATGGCTCGCACTTGCTGCCGTCTAAGAGGCAACGCTTCGAGTAGCCCACCTGCCTTCCCCGGGCGCTCGATCTTCTGAAATACGTCCCCGCCTTCGTCTACCAGTATCGCATCCTGCGCGCCCAGGTTCAGCAGGCGCCTCGCCGCCGTCTCAAGAGTCCTCCCGTAGGGCAGCAGGCCTAGCTGGCCTGGATTCCCGTTGCACGCTAGGCATAGAATTCTCCCCAGCCCATCCAGACCGATCATCGTGAACGCGAAAGTGTTCGGCTTGAGGTATATCTCCACTAAGCTGCTATCCTCTGGTACGAACCTCCACTCTCCCGGCTCAAGCGGTCGTACGTGCGTCGTCTCTTCGTGGTACCTGTCTGACGCCGCGTACTCACTCGTCGCCACCGCATAGTCGCCTTCCTTAACCGCTCTCACATGTGCCATGGAAACCCCCATGCCGAGGTAGAGCCTGCTGAGCTCGATAGGCCCGTCTAACGCGGCCCTACGCAGATTGCGGTCGTTCAACAGCTGGGCTTCGCCGAACCACACGGGGTCATATTGCTCGCGACCATAGATGAACCTGGGACGTCCACTATCTCCCGGATAGTTGAGTTTCTTCTCGGGATTGAGATTCGGCATGAGAAACACATGCCGCAGATCCCCAAATTCCAGCACGTTCTGCCCAAGAGGAACCAGTTCCCCTCCTCTGATAACCTGTTGCCCATACACCGCAAACTCCACACGGTCGGCGACCCCCGTTTCTACCATTCTGCCCTCGGCTTCCCCCCGGAGCGCAAGGACTACATTTAGACTGCGA
>CAZFGZ010000022.1:0-17086 GCA_964518585.1 uncultured Dehalococcoidia bacterium
CGGGGTCGGCGAGGTCAGCAACTTCACCTGGAAGCAGATCCTGGACTTCTACACTTGCACCGAGTGCGGCCGCTGCGAGGTCAACTGCCCCGCCTTCCTCACGGGCAAGGCTCTGTCGCCCAAGAGGATCATGCACGAGATGCGCTACGTGGTGGAGCAGGACGTGCGCTCGCTGACGCCTCTCGGCGGGAGGGCAGCGGTCAAGCGCGAGCCGAAGGGTCTCATCGAGGCGGTGGGCTTCGAGGTCATCTGGGACTGTGTGACCTGCGGGGCGTGTCAGTATCAGTGCCCGGTGTTCAACGAGCACGTCCCTGCCCTTCAGGACATGCGCCGCTACCTGGTGATGGACGAGGCGAACATGCCCGAGACCGCTGCCGCCACGCTGATGCAGTTGGAGCAGCGGGGGCATCCCTGGCGGGGCACCCAGTTCACGCGCACCGATTGGATGCAGGGGATGGCCATCCCCATGTTCGACGGCTCTCAGGAGTACCTGTACTGGGTGGGCTGCACGGGGGCCCTGGTCGATCGCAACATCCCCATCACGCAGGCGCTGGCGCGGCTGCTCATGGAGGCCGGGGTCAGCTTCGGTTGCCTGGGGGAGGAGGAGACCTGCTCGGGCGACCCCGCGCGTCGCATGGGCAACGAGTACCTCTTCCAGCTCCAGGCCCAACAGACTATCGAGGTCTGGAAGGCGAAGGGGGTGCAGAAGGTCATCACGAGCTGCCCTCACTGCTTCAACACGTTCAAGCATGAGTATCCACAGTTCGACGGGCATTTCGAGGTCATCCATCACGCTGAACTGCTGGCGCAGCTCGTGAAGGAGGGGAAGCTCCAGCCGAAGAACGGTCCGGCGGCGAAGATCGCCTACCACGACTCCTGCTACCTGGGCCGGCACAACAACATCTACGACGCGCCCCGGGAGGTCATCGCCGCGCTTCCCAAGGTCCAGCCGGTGGAGTTTCCGCGCAACCGCAGCAGGGGCTTCTGCTGCGGCGCGGGAGGCGGTCACATGTGGGTGGAGGAGACGCCGGGGCAACGCATCAACAACGCTCGCACCCAGGAGGCCCAGGAGGCCGGCGCCGAGATCATCGCCACCGCCTGCCCCTTCTGCGTGCAGATGTTCGAGGACGCCATCCCCGCGGTGGAGCCGGACGAAGAGAAGCGGATGAAGACCATGGACATCGCCGAACTGCTGCAGGCGTCGGTGGCAGTGGAGCCTGCCCCGGCGGCAGCGGCTGAGCCCGAGCCGCCGGCAGCGGCGGAGCCCGAGCCGCCGCCCACGCAGGAGCAGGAGGGGGGCTCGTCGTAGCTGTGCCTTGCCAATCGGCACTGTCCGGTTTTCTCTAGACACGGGCGGCGTGCTCGTGTAGGGTAGTACGGCTGGCGGCAGGTTTCACTGCCGGCAGACAGCTCGAATCAACGGAAGCACCTTGTGTCATGGTCAGAAGAAGGAGGAACGCGCCATGCATATCGTTGTGTGCGTGAAGCAGGTGCCTGACCCGGAGATACCGCCTTCCAGCTTCAAGGTAGACGAGGCTGCGAAGAAGGTGGTGCCACCCCCCGGGGTGGCTGCGGTGGTCAGCCAGTTCGATGAGATCGCCGTCGAGGCGGCGATGCGCGTCAAGGACGCTCAGCCCGACACGAAGGTCACGGTCCTCAGCTTGGGCCCGGCCAGCTCCTACGACGCGATCAAGAAGGGCCTGGCCATGGGCAGCGACGAGGGCGTCCACCTGCTGGACGACGCCTTTGAAGGCGGCGACGCCTACACCACGGCCCAGGCCCTGGCCGCCGCCATTGGGAAGCTGGGAGATTATGATCTCGTCCTGTGCGGCCGCCAGGCGGTCGATTGGGACATGGGCGTGACGGGTTCGGCCCTGGCCGAGATGCTGGGGATCCCCAGCATCACCTTCGCCAAGGATGTGCAGGTGCGCGACGGCAGTGTCGTGGTAGAGAGGGTGTTCCCGGACTCCTTCGAGACGGTGGAGGCCTCGCTGCCGGTGCTGGTCACGATCAGCAACGAGCTGGGGGAGCCCCGCTACCCGAAGCTTCAGCAGATCATGCAGGCGGCTCGCAAGCAGGTGACGAAGTGGTCGGCGAGCGACCTTGGGCTGGACCCGTCTCAGTTGGGGGCCAGCGGGGTCCGGCTCAACCTGGACCGTCTGTTCGTGCCTGTGAGCGAGATCGAGTGTGAGTACTTCGAGGGGGAGACTCCCGAGGAGGCTGCCCAGAAGCTAGCCGCGAAGCTGCGTGAGGCCAAGCTTGTCTAGCGGCGATGGCGCTCTCTCTTCGACCTAGGCATTGCAAGGAGAAAGATCGATGGCAAACGAAAGTGGAATCCTGGTCCTGGGGGAGGTGGCTGAGGGGAAGCTCAGCGCCTTCACTACCGAGTTGCTCGGCGCGGCCCGTCGGCTGGACGGAGCGGGGGGCGCCGTTTCCTGCGCTCTCGTAGGCTCGGCTGTGGAGAGCGCCGCAAAGGACGCCATCGCCTTTGGCGCCGACAAGGTGTACGTGGTGGAGGACGCGGCGCTGGCCGACTACAGCAACGACGGCTGGGTCCAGGCGATGGAGAAGGTCGTGGCCGAGGCGAACCCGGCGATTGTGCTCATGGGGCAGAGCAACATCGGCCGTGACGTGGCGCCGCGGCTGGCCTTTCGCCTGAACAGCACCGCCTGCATGGACTGCGTGGAGCTGGCAGTCAGCGATGGCAAGCTCTCGGCGACGCGGGGGAGTTGGGGCGGCAACGCGCGGTCGGTCAACTCGTTCAAGACGATGCCCCAGGTCGTCACGGTGCGGGTGAAGTCCCAGGAGCCGCTGGCGCGTGACGACTCGCGGACGGGCGAGGTGGTGAAGGTGGATGCGGGCATCGATCCCTCGAGCATCCGCACGAAGCTGCTGGAGCGCAAGGAAGTGACCGCCGAGGGCGTCCGCCTGGAGGATGCGGAGGTGGTGGTCGGGGGCGGCCGGGGTATCGGGTCCGAGGAGGGCTTCAATGTGCTGCAGGAGCTGGCCAGCCAGCTCGGCGGAGCGGTAGGCGCCACGCGCGCCGCCTGCGACATGGGCTGGCGGCCCGTGGCGGATCAGATAGGGCTGACCGGGAAGGTGGTGAGCCCCACCCTCTACATCGCCGTGGCTCTCTCCGGGGCCAGCCAGCACATGGCGGGGTGCTCCGGCGCGAAGAACATCGTCGCCGTCAACAAGGACGCGGAGGCGAACATCTTCAAGCTGTCGCGCTTCGGGATCGTGGAGGACTACAAGAAGGTGATGCCCGCTCTGGTGGAGGCGATCAAGAAGCTGGGGTAGTAGAGGGGCTGCGGGAGGCGGAGCGCTTCCGTTTCGCGTGCGTCCGAAAGCGGCGAGTCTTTGTTCGCATATTGGCGCCGCTCTCCCTGGGGGAGGGCGGCGCTTTCATGGCGCACGACACCCGGGTTAACACATGTATCCTGTCTTCTCAGGCCCCGTCTCGTTGACACTCCACCGCGTCCCTCCTATCATCGCCGTGAGAGCAGGGAGTGTGCCCGTCGGGGAGAGCCGTGAGCAAGCTGGCCGACAAGATCCGCCGCGTGACCCTGGTGGAGTCGACGCCTCTGGGCTTCGGCGCTGCGGGCCGTGCCCGAACGTCGACGATGCTGCTGGTGGCCGTGGCCGCCGGCCGCTGGGCGGAGCGGGCCCAGCAGGCCGCCTCGGGGGGCGCCGACGCCCTCATCCTCGCTCTCGGTGAGGGCGCGCCCAAGGAGGGCGACGTCCGGGAGGCCGTCGGCGCGGCGGGCGAAATGCCCTGCGGTGTTCAGCTTGACCATGCGGACCCGGAGGTGATCGAGGGCATGCGCCAGGCGGGGGTCGATTTCGTCGTGTTCGAGGCCGAGCGGACGGCGGCGGCCGCTCTCCTGAACGAGACGCTGGGCTACGTCCTGCACCTCCGTGACGAGATCTCCGATGTCTACCTCCGCACCCTGGAGCCCCTGCCCCTGGATGCGATCTTCCTGCCCTCTCGGGAGGGCCCTCTCACCGTGCGGGCTCAGATGGAGCTGCAGCGGGTCGCCGGGCTGGCCCGCACCCCGCTGATCATGACGGTGCCGCCCTCGACGGGGCCTGCTGAGCTTCAGTGCCTGCGGGACGTGAGCGTGGCGGGGCTGTGGAGTTGGGCGCGGAGGGCGGTGTAGAGGGGCTGCCTGCGCTGCGGCAGGGCATCGACGGGCTGCCGGCTGCTCGGCGCCGGCGGGCGGCGCGTGGCGAGGCCCTGCTGCCGGCGATGGCGCCACCCGGGGCCGAAGAAGAAGAGGACGAAGAGTAGCCCTGCTCCGCGTCGGCGCAACTGTTACCTTGACGTAGGGGTTAATCAGCGCTACCATCTGCACACTATGAGTACTAAGCGAACGCCCGCGGTCGAAGGATCAGAAGAGGCGTACCTTCAGATCGGGCAGGTGGCAGAGCGCACCGGGGTTACCCAGCGCACCCTCCGCTTCTACGAGGAGAAGGGGCTGCTCAAGCCGCCGACGCGTATGGAGGGGGGCTTTCGGCTCTATTCGGAGGCCGACGTGCAGCGGGTGGAGCGAATCAAGCGGCTGCAGAGGCTGCTCGGCTTCAGCCTGGCGGAGATCAAGGAGCTGGGGGAGGCCGACGAGGTCAAGATGCAGATCCGGGCCGAGTACCGGCCGGAGGCGGCGCTCACCGAGAAGAGATGCCAGGTGGAGCGAGCGGTCGAGGCGACGGAGCGCCAGCAGGCGCTGCTCTGCCAGAAGGTGGATGCCCTTCTAGAGATGAAGAGCCACCTGGAGGAGCGTCTGGCGACCTACCGCGGCTGGCTTCGACAGATAGAAGAGGCGCTAGGGGCGGAGACCGGCGAGCCGGCCCGCTGAGGGCTGAGGTTGTAGCTGCGCGGCGGCTCCAGCCGGTGATTTGAGCGGGGGACGGCGGTACGATCGCCGCCCCCTGTCTTGTTAGAGTTGGGTTGATGAGTATTCCGCGGCCTTCCCCGGCGGCGATGAGGGCTCAGGCGCTGCCCGAGATGGGGTGGCGGCAGACGTTCGCCTCCCTCCAGGTCCCCGGCTACTCCTGGTACTTCGGCGGTAGCGTCTTCATGTACTTCGGCGTGCAGATGATGATCGTGCTGCGGGGAGCGCTGGTGGTCGATCTGACCGACAGCGAGGCGGCCCTGGGGCTGATCATGGCCACCGTGGCTTTCCCGTGGCTGGTGCTGTCTCCCATCGGAGGCGTTATCGCCGACCGGGTCGACAAGCGGAGCCTGCTCCTGTGGACCCAAAGCCTCGCCACCCTGGTCAATCTGGTGAACACGCTGCTCATTGCTACGGGGGTGATTGAGTACTGGCATCTGCTGATCCTCTCGACGGTTTCGGGGGGTATCTTCGCCTTCAACATGCCCGGGCGTCAGGCGATAGTGCCGGAGCTGGTGGGCAAGGAGAGGTTGATGAATGCCATCTCCCTGATGACGGGCGGGATGAACGTGAGCCGGATCGTGGCGCCGGCCCTGGGGGGTATCCTGGTGGCGCCCATCGGTTTCGGAGGGAGTTTCGCGGTGCTTACCGGCTTCTACGCGCTCTCCGTCGTTGCCATGTGGCAGGTGCCGAGCACGGGCGTGGTGGCCCGTACTACCGAGTTCACCTTCACCCGCGACCTGGTGGAGGGGTTCCAGTACGTGAGGCGGAATGCGGTGGTTCTGGCGTTGCTGCTCTTCGCTACGGTGCCGGTTCTCTTCGCCATGCCCTATCAGGCCCTGATGCCCGCCTTCGCCAAGAAGGTGTGGGATGTGGGAGAGGTCGGGCTGGGCATTCTCTTCATGGCGGTGGGAGTTGGGGGCGTGGTCGGGGCGTTGCTCGTGGCGAACATGGAGAGCTTCCCGCGCAAGGGACTGCTCATGTTGGTGGGCGCGCTGGGTTTCGGGGCTTTCCTGATCTTCTTCGCCGCTTCCCCCTCCTTCGGGCTAGCACTGCCCTTCCTGGTGGGGGTGGGCTTCAGCTCGATAATCTACATGACCGTGAACAACACCGTCATCCAGACGGTCGTTCCCGATGAGGTGCGCGGTCGGGTGATGAGCGTGATGATGATGTCGTGGGGCCTGATGCCGCTGGGCGCCTTTCCGGCGGGGCTCATAGCGGAGGCCTACGGCAGCCCGGTGGCGGTGGCGGGAGGGGCGACCCTGCTGCTTGTGTTCGCCTCCGCGCTCTACATCGGGGCGCCGGCGTTCCGGCGCATCGATGCGACCGTGGAGGAGGCTGTGGCGGAGCGACGCCGGCGGCCCCTGCCCGGGGAGGCCACGCCCGCACAGGCTCGTGTCCGTCCCCCGGCCGCGAGGCCTTTCACCCCGAGATGAGGCGCTCCACCAGCCCCTCCAGCTCTTCCTGGGAGTAGAAGTGGATGGTGATCCGGCCTCCCCGCCGCCCCTTGGTCAGGCTTACCCGCGTACCGAGCGAAGCCCGCAATCGCTCTTCTACGTCGAGGAGCTCGGGGCTGCGGGTCCTGGCCCTGGGCTGAGCGCGGCGAGCGCGTTGCGGCCAGGAGCGCACCAGCTCCTCGGTCTGGCGGACGGAGAGGCCCCGCTCCACGACCATGCGCCAGGCGCGGCGGCGCTGCGATTCGTCGTCGAGGCCGAGCAGGGCGCGGGCGTGGCCCTCGCTGATCTCGCCACCGGCCAGGCTGGCGCGGATCTCCGGGTTGAGGCCGAACAGGCGCAGGGAGTTGGCGACGGCGGTGCGGCTGCGGCCCACTCGGGTGGCGATCTGCTCCTGGGTGAGGCCGAAGTCCTCGTGCAGGCGGCGGTAGGCCCCGGCCTCCTCCAGGGGGTTGAGGTCGGCCCGCTGGAGGTTCTCGACCAGGGCGAGCTCGAGGAGTTCGCCGCTGGTAACGTCCTTCACCACCACGGGCACCTTCTGCAGGCCGGCCATCTTGGCCGCCTGGAGGCGGCGCTCGCCGGCGATGAGCTGGTAGGCGAGGGCCCCGCCCGGCTCTTGCGTGTGACTGACGAGGAGGGGCTGAAGCAGGCCGTGCTCCCGGATGCTCTCGGCCAGCTCCCGCAGCGACTCGTCTCCCAGGGTAGAGCGCGGCTGATGAGGGTTGGGGATGATGAGGTCGACGTCCACCGCCTCCGCGCTGGAAGCGGCACGGGGGATGAGGGACTCTAGGCCCCGGCCCAGGCCGGTCTTACGGTTGCTCATAGCGGTCACCTCGCACTGGCATGCCCGCGCCGGTCGGGCGAACGGCGGTAGCCCCGCAGCACCTCGTCGGCGAGGGCCTCGTAGGCGCGGCTGGCGCGGCTCCTGGAATCATAGGCGGTGATGGGCAGGCCGTGGCTGGGCGCCTCGCTCACCCGCACGCTGCGTGGAATGATCACCTGAAAGGTGTTGGGGAAGTGGCGCCGGACCTCCGCCGCTACCTGCTGCGAGAGGTTGGTCCTGCCGTCGTACATGGTGAGCAGGAGGCCTTGCAGTCGCAGGCCGGGGTTCAGGTTGCGGCGGACGAGCTCCAGCGTCTGCATGAGTTGTCCGAGGCCCTCGAGGGCCAGGTATTCGCACTGGACGGGCACGATCACGCTTTCGGCCGCGACGAGGGCGTTGATCGTCAGGAGGCCCAGGGAGGGCGGGGAGTCCACCACTATGAAGTCGTACCGGTCCGAGGCTCCCTCGAGCGCCCGCCTCAGGCGGTACTCCCGGGCCGTGAGGGGCACCAGCTCTACCTCTGCCCCGGCCAGGTCCGCCCTTGATGGTGCCAGCCAGAGGTTGGGCTGGCCGGTCTCCAGGATCACGCTCTCGAGGGGCGTCTCCTCGAGCAGGACTTCGTAGATGGTGGGCCGGTCGGCGGCGGACAGGCCGACGGCGGCGGTGGCGTTCGCCTGGGGGTCGGCATCTACGATGAGGACGCGGAGGCCTCGCGCCGCCAGGCAGGCGCCCAGGTTGACGGCGGTGGTGGTCTTGCCGACGCCGCCCTTCTGATTGGCCAGGGCGAGGATAGTCATCGCAGGCGGATCTCCGGATAGCGGGCGAGGCGCTCGTTGATCTGGTGGCGGGCGGGTACGCCCTCCGCGCCCGGCGCGGCTACGGAAAGGCTGGCGGCCGCCCCGCCGAAGCGGGCCGCCTCGCCGATGTCTCCCGTCTCCCACAGGCGAACGAGGAAGCCGGCGGCGAAGACGTCGCCGGCGCCGGTGGGATCGACCTCCTCCTCAGGAAAGGCGGCCAGCCTTCGCCAGTGGCCCCCGGCGAAGAGGCGAGCGCCGCGCCAGCTCCTGGTGAAGGCGACGATGGGCACATCGCTGGTCCAGCGGTGGAGGTCCTCTCGCTGGCGCCCCAGGTCATCCTCGGATACGAATAATACCTGGGCGTCACGCCAGAAGGGGGTTCCTCGCCAGCGTTGGCGTCGTATTCGGCCGTCGGCGTCCCGGCGTCGGAGCCAGCCCTGGGCGGAGACTCCGAGGAGGGACTCGGGGAATAGCCGGCCGAGTTCCGGGCTCATCTCGGGGCAGAGGGGGCCGAGGAGGACGATCCTGGCGGCGCGCCAGGCGGGGGGGACGTCTTCCGCGCTGATGGTGGCTGCGCCTGGGGAGACCCACTGGCGGCGGCGGCCGTTGACGTAACGGTTCTCAAACGAGAGAGTCGTGTCGGATGGAGTGCAGACGACCTCTGCGTGGGGCAGGAGGGAGTGGGAGTCCACGTCAGGGCCCGCGCGGGTGACCACGCCGACACTGAGGCCCGCTCGGTGCGCGAGGAGAGAGGCGAAGGTGACTGTGCCTCCGGGGCGCCAGCCGTCCGGGCCCAGGTCCTTGACGAGATGACCGATGACGAGGAAGTCGGGCACGGGCATGGAGCCGGGACCTCTGTTAGCGACGCAGGGAGATGGACACCTTGCGGCTCTCGCCCTCACCCACGCTGGAGGTGATGACGGATAGGTCCTTGGCGAGGGCCAGGTGGACGATACGGCGCTCGTTTGGGGGCATGGGTTCCAGGGTGACGGTCTGGCCGGTGCTGCGGACGCGCTCTGCCATGCGCAGGGCGAGCGCCTTGAGGGCCTGCTCGCGGCGTCGGCGGTAGCCCTCGATGTCCACGGCGAAGGCGGCCCTGGTCTTGATGCGGCGGCTGACGATGAGGTTCACGAGGTATTGAAGGCTGCTCATGGTATCGCCGCGCCGGCCGATGAGGATGCCCAGGTCCTCGCCCCGGACATCGAGGACGGCCTTCGCCAGTCCCAGGCCGTCGCCGGGGGTCTCGGGTGGGCGGACGCTGACCTCGGCATCGACGTCCATGAGGCGCAGCAGGTTCTCCAGTACTTCTGTCGCCAGCTCGGTGTCTCCCTGCACGCCCGGGGGCACGAGAGGATGGACGCGGACGCGGGCCTCCTCGCCTCCGAAGCCCAGGATACCGCTGCGTCCCTCGGTCAGCACCTCCACTTCGACTTGAGAGCGCTCCAGGCCGAGCTCCTGGAGAGCCGTCTCTACGGCCTCGTCTACGGTCTTACCGCTTGCTTCGACGTCTGCCACGGCGCCTCTTCCTTTTCTTGCTGCTGCTCCCGCCGACCGCAGCGCTTACCAGCTCCTGGTCCTCTTCGGCCTCTTCGGCTTCGCGGCCAGGCGCCCGCTCCTGTCGTGGCGCCTGAGGAGCCGGTTGCGCCCCGGGCATGGTGAACAGGGTCCTCCAGTCCAATCTGCGACCCATGTAGAAGTACTGCATGAAGATGCCCACGACGCTGGTGGCCGCCCAGTAGAGAGCCAGGCCACTGGGCACTGTCATGCTGAACCAGGCGAACATGAGCGGCATCATCCACAGCATCATTCTGTTCATGGACTGCTGCCGCTCGTCGGTGGCCTGTGGGGTGACCATGCGCTGCTGCACCCACATGGATGCGCCTACCAGGATGGGGAGGACGAGGCTAACGTCGGGCTGGCCCAGGTGCAGCCAGAGGAAGGTGTTCTGCAAGGGCACGGCGTTGCGGATGTAGGACCAGTCGTAGAGCCGCTGGGAGAGGTCGATGAGGCTCTCCGGGGTGCCCCCCAGGGTGAAGCGGATGGTCTGGTAGAGGCCGATCCAGATGGGGAACTGGATGAGCATGGGGAGGAGGCAGCCCGCGGGGTTCACCCCGGCCTCCCGATAGAGCTTCATGGTCTCTTCAGAGCGGCGTTTGGGGTCCTTGTACTTCTTCTGGATCTCCTGAACCTTCGGCTGGAGGGTGGACATGGCCCGGGACGCCTTGAGCTGAGCGCGGGTAAGAGGCCAGGTGGCCCCCCTAATGATGATGGTGAAGGCGATGATGGCCAGGGCGAAGTTGCCGAAGAGGAGGTTGGTGAGCACGATGAGGGCGTTGGTCATCGGGTCTACGAGCAGGACGTGGAACAGGTAGATAATGATGTCCATCGCTACGGTGACTCACGCAGGTCGACCGTCTCGAGGCGTCGACCGGTCTCCGGGTCTATCCTGAGGAGCTTGCCGCCGGTGGTGCTGACGAGCACCTGGTCGCCGACCAGCAGGGGATGGGCGAGCACGTCGGACTCCAGCCAGATGGGGCCGTAGGACTCTGCCCCATCCGAGGGGTCCAGGCCGTAGAGGTTACCATCGCGGTCGATGATCATCAGCACATCCCCCGCCAGCAGCGGGGAGGATCGCACCGGCGCCAGGAGATCGTGGCTCCAGCGCGGCTCGCCGGTAGCGGCGTCCAGGGCGTAGAGGGTGTGGTCCAGGTTGCCCGCGTAGACGAGGCCACCGCTCACCAGGGGCCTCGTCCAGAACCAGTTACCGCCCTTGAAGGACCATATCTCGTCTCCCGTGGCTGCGTCCAGGGCGTACATGTGGCTGTCCAGCGAGCCCACGAACACGCGGTCGCCAGCTACCACGGGGGTTGAGGTGATGCCTGCGCTGGTCTCGAAGCTCCACCGCTCGTTGCCGGTCGCGGCGTCGAGGGCGTAGACCTTGCCGTCGAGTGAGGTCACATACACCATGGTGTCCGCCACTGCCGGCTGCGACCAGATCTCATCGCCGGTCGGGAATTCCCACTGTTCCTGGCCGTCCTCGGTGTCGACAGCATACAGCGTGGCGTCGGATGAGCCCAAGTACAGCGTCCCGTCGGTCAGGGTAACGTCCCCTACGAGGGGGCCGTCGGTCTCGAGGCGCCAGGCCACTGCCTGGCTCTCCAGGTCCACGGCATAGAGGGTGCCGTCATAGGCGGGAACGTAGGCGCGGTCGCCGTCCACGGCGGGGGTACCGTAGAGGGCGATGGGTTCGATCTTCTCATCGTCCCCGTCCTCGGGGGGAAAGAGCCTGCTGACGCTGCCGGAATCGAGGTCGACGAGCAGGAGGAGGTCTCCGTCCGCCGCCAGGACGCCTCCCGGGACGGCTACCGGGCTGGCCCAACCCTTGGGCTTGGCGATGCGAACACACGAAGCCAGCAGGAAGCTGGCGGCCACCAGCAGGATCAGGCTCCAGAGCGGGAGGCCTCGCGGGAAACGCTGTGCTTTCAAGGAGGCTCCTGCCTTGCACCTTCGACCTGTTTCACGTGAAACGTCGGGACTCTCAGGGCACGGGGTCATAGCCACCGGCATGGAACGGATTGCAACGCAGGAGCCGTCTGACCGCGAGCCAGCCGCCGCGTAGCAGGCCGTGCCTCTGGATGGCCTCGTAGCCGTAGTGGGAGCAGGTGGGCTGGAATCGGCATGCCGGCGGCATCCCCGGCGAGACGGACCGCTGGTAGAATCGGATGGCTGCCAGGACCAACGGCTTCATCGCTCTTTGCTCTCTGTTTCCGTGCGCTCCTGTCGCAGGACGCCCGCTCGCGAGAAGAGTCCGGCCACCGCAGCCTGCAACGTATCGTAGTCGGTGGCGGCGGCCGGACGCCGGGCGCTGATCACGATGTCCCAGCCTGGCGCCACGGAAAGGGTGCGGACCCCCTCCCGCAGCCGCCTCTTGACGCGATTTCGGGCCACAGCCTTGCCGATGGCCCTGGCGACGCTGAAGCCGAGGCGGGTCTCGGCCGCGTTGCTCGGCAACACCCGCAAGGCGACCAGTCTATGAGCGTAGAGACGACCCCTCTGGTAGACGGCGGCGAATTCCCGGCGCTTCTTGAGCCGCTGCTGCTTGCGCATCCCTGCCCGCCGGCAGGTGGGCGTCCTAGACGACCACCAGGCGCTTACGCCCCTTGCGTCGGCGCGCCCGCAGAACGTTACGGCCACGGGGCGTGCTCATGCGGGCCAGGAAGCCGTGCTGGCGCCTTCGCGGGATGCGTTTGGGCTGGTAGGTGCGCTTGGGCACGCCGGATCTCCTTCGGGGTCGAGGCTAGGCCTCAGTATAGGTCAGCCCCTGGGGGGTGTCAATCGCGCTGGAGGCGCTCGGCGGGCAGGGCGGGGCGCTCCAGGCCGGCATAGAGCTGTCGGTAGCGAGCCAGGTGCTCCATGACCGACTTGACGAAGAGCGTGGTCTCCTGGAGGTCGATCTCCTCCACGAAGAGATCGACATCGCCGCCCGAAAGGTCGCGCCAGCGCAGGGCGTTGCCGGGGCCGCCGTTGTAGGCGGCGAGGGTGTGGTAGAGGTTGCCGTCGAAGGTGTCGAGCTGGTCGGAGAGGTAGGCGGCGCCGAATCGCAGGCTGACCGCGGGGCGATAGAGGTCCCGAATCTGGAAGTCCTCTTCGTTCAGGCTCTCGGCGATGGCCTGGGCGGTGGAGGGGATGACCTGGGTGAGGCCAAGAGCGCCCGCCGTGGAGCCAGCGAGCGGGTCGAAGAAGCTCTCCTGGCGGACGAGCGCGAGGAGGAGCAGGGAGGGCACGCGCTGGGCGTCGGCCGTGTCTGCGAGGACCTCGATGTAGTCGGCGGGATATGCCAGTCGGAGCACCTCGGGCGGAGCCTGAGCGGCAACCTCCGGCGGAAGCTCATTTAGCAGCCGGGTTGCGGCCCGCGCGGAGAGGTCGGTGAGAGTGAGGGCATGGAAGGCGCGGGCGAGTTGATAGAGGGCAGCGGCGTCATCGGTGGAGTCCTGGAGGAGGGCGGTGAACTCGGCAGAGGCGTCGCGTCGCAGGCCGAGGGCCAGCAGCACCTGGCCGAGCCTCCAGCGCGGGTCGAGGAGGATGCGGTCCAGGGCGACAGCGGGGTCGACCGGCAGGGACTCAGCGAGCCAGGCATCGGCGGCGCTCCAATCGGGCTCTTCGTCGGGGAGGAGCGCGGCGTCTGTCTCCAGGGGGTCTCCCTCTGGGCTATCCGAGGTGAGGAGGGCTGCCCTGAGGCCATAGTAGCTATCGGGGGCTGCCGCGGCGGCCTGCGCCAGGATGGCGGGGGCGTCCTGCGACTGCGCCGCGAGGGCTGCCTTGCCCGCCCAGAACAGGAGGCGGGCCGCTTGCTCACCATCAGCGTCTTGAGCGAGGAGGGTCCACTGGCCGGCGGCTTCGTCGTAGCGGCCCTGCTTGTAGGCCGCCAGGGCGCGGCGAAAGGAGGAGTCGGCCGCCCATTCGGACTGGGGATAGAGAGCGACGAGGTCGTCGTAGACGGGTTCGGCCTCAGATAGGCGGCGGTCGGCCTCGAGGAGGCGGGCGCGCCACCAGAGGGCATCGTCGGCCAGAGGGCCCTCCGGGTCCAGCTCCTGGGCGCGCGCGTAGGCGGCCAGCGCGGCCTCGTTGTCGCCCTGGCGCTCGGCGAGGACGGCCAGGTAGTAGGTGGCGCTGCTGGCGAGAGGAGGCTGGGGAGTCTGGTCGAGGTAGGTTTCGAAGGCAGCTTGGGCCTCGTCGTCGCGGAAGGCCCGCACGTGCACCACGCCCTCGTAGTAGGGGTCGACAGCGATGCCCGCCGCCAGGAGCTCGTCGAGGGCGGCGGAGGCGGCCGACGTAGCGGGGTATTCGACCAGGACGGTGAGGGCGTCATCCGACCAGGCGGGGTCGTCCTGGGCTTGGCGAATGACCGCCGAGCGCCACAGGGCCAGGGCCTGGTCGACGGCAACGGGGCTTTCGTCGAAGAGCTGCTGGTATCGCTGGCGGGCCTCCGCGAGGGCTCCCGCGGCCTCGTGAGCCTGGGCCAGATTGAGGATGAAGGAGCGGCGGACCTGGTCGGCGGGGCCTGCGGCCAGCGCCTCTTCCGCCTCGTATTCCGCCTCCTGGGAGCGGCCGAGCTCGGCGAGGAGGAGGGCCCGCTGGATGCGGGCATAGGTGGTGGCGCCGCCTCCGTCAGCAATGTAGGCCTGGTACGTGTCCAGGGCCTGCTGGGTCTCGCCGAGGGCGGCGAGGGTCTGGGCGAGCAGGAACCGGGCAGCGGCGATGTCCGTCCCCGGAGGTGGGTCCTCCAGAAGGGTATCGAGCTCAGCGCGTGCGTCCTCGTAGCGGTGGTCGTCGATAAGGAGCTGCGCACGGGCGAGTCGGGCTTCGTCCTGGGCGGCGGCGGAGCCCTGGTCGAGGATGGCCTGGTAGACGGCGAGAGCCTGTTCGTACTGGCCGCTGCGGCCGAAGGTGCGGGCGAGGTCGGGATCGGGGGGTGAGGGCGTGGGCGAAGGGGAAAGGGGCTCCACTTGGGTGGGAGGGACCGCGGCGCCCGTGGGGAGCGACGAGGGCTCTTCGGCTTCCTGACAGGCCGAGGTCAGGAGGGGGACGCTGACCGCGAGGAGGAGAGCGCACCGGATGATGAGGCGGCGGGAGCGTCTGCTAAGTATGGGAGGGACCATGCGTCTTATGCCTTTGACAGTGATCGAGGGCGATGTTACACTGCTCCGGTAATCCCGTCAAAAGGGCCTGGGGGCCTTCTGATGAACGTATTGCGCTGCACGGTCATCGATCGGGAGGGAGGGGTGAGCTTCATCGCCCACGGTGAGGCGCTGGCGGCTCTGACGAAGGGCTGTGTGGCCAATCCCGATTCCCTGGGCGAGCTGCTGGAGTACAGCGAGCCCTACTATCACACCCTTCGGGAGCAGGTGCTGAACGGGCTGGCGGTGTTCGACGAGCGGAACGTGGAGGGCCGCTACGAGGCTATCCACACGGCGCTGGAGGTCTGCCGGCCGTATGAGCAGCCTGTATTTCGCATCGTGGACGAGCTGACGCGGGAGGCCAGCCTGCGGCCGGTGAAGGCGGGAGCCGTTCTCTTCAACCTGCGGGCTCGGCGTATTGTGCAGCTTCAGAATAGCTACCGGGAGATCACGCGAGTAGGGCGGGGCCGCGTATTCGATGGTGAGCGGCTCACTAACGATATGTTTTCCTATCGCCTGCCCAAGGAGTGGGCGCTTGTACCGTAGGGCGAGGGTGGTGTGTAGCAGGGGGTAGGCGTTTACCGTCGGGCGGGGCATGGAGAGAGAGCGTATGGGTTCGGAAAGGTGGCAGGGACGGCCCGTGTGGGCGGAGATCGACCTGGACGGGCTAGAGCACAATGTCCGTGAGCTGAAGGAGCGGGCAGGGGGTGCGGCGCTGCTGGCGGTGGTGAAGGCGAACGCCTACGGGCACGGGGCGGTCTCGGTAGGGCGGGCGGTTGTCGCCGCTGGCGCCGAGCGCCTGGGGGTCATCTGCGTGGACGAGGGGGAGGAGCTGCGGCGCGGGGGTATCGGCGCGCCGGTGCTGGTGATGGGACACACTCCGCTCGCGCAGGCTGAGGCCGCGGTAGAGCTGGGCCTGACGCTGACCGTCAACTCCCGCCAGCTCGGGCTGGCGCTCTCGCGATTCGCCAGCGCGCGGGGTGTGGAGCAGGCGGTGCACCTGAAGGTGGAGACGGGAATGAATCGCTATGGGCTCTCGCCGGAGGAGGCGGTGGGCCTGGCGGAGTGGCTGCGGACCCTTCCCGGTATAGAGGTGGAGGGGCTGTTCACCCATTTCGCCTGTGGTGACGAGTATGACAAGGGCTTCACTATGCAGCAGTTCGCCTTGTTCATGGACGTGGCGAAGCGGCTGCCCTGGGTGCGTGTGCGTCACGTGGCCAACACCGCTACCCTCCTGGACATGCCTGATCTCTCCCTGGAGATGGTCAGGCCGGGTATCGGGCTGTACGGGTGCTACCCGTCGGCCGAGGTGGGCCGCAGCGTCGAGCTACGGCCGGTCTTGTCCCTCAAGAGCCGGGTGGCTCGCCTGAAAGCCCTCCAGCCGGGCGAGAGCGTCAGCTACGGTCGCACCTGGACCGCCTCGCGGCCGAGCGTAGTGGCGCTGGTGATGTGTGGCTACGGTGACGGGCTGCGTAGGGCTCTGTCGAATCGCGGCAGTGTGCTCGTGCGGGGGCGGCGGGCGCCCATCGTGGGGCGAGTGGCCATGGACATGTGCGTGGCCGACGTGAGCGATGTGCCGGGCGTGGCTCTGGAGGACGAGGTGGTGATCATCGGGCGGCAGGGGCAGGAGGAGATCGCGGTGGAGGAACTGGCGGCCCTCTGCGATACGATGAGCTACGAGATTCTCACCGGCATCACCGCACGGGTGCCGCGGCTCTACCTGCGGGAAGGTCGGGTGGTCTCGGTTCAGACGCTGGTGCGAGCCGCAGAGGAGGAGCGCGAGCGGGCGGTAGAGGAGGCCGCGCCACCCCTCTGAGGGGGACGGTAGGTGATGTCATTCATCGTTCCGCGGAGTGAGCCCGGCACCGGCAACCACCTGGAGCTGGTGGAGGGTGTGAAGGCGCTGGAGCGAGAGACGGCCGAAGAGGTCGAGGGGCTCTCGGAGGAAGCACTACGGTTCCGGCCGGGCGAGCGCGAGTGGTCGATCAAAGAGGTCTGCGGCCACCTGCTGGACAACGACGAGGTCTGGCATCGGCGGCTGCAGATGGCGGTGACGCAGGAGAACCCATTCCTGGCGTCATTTGACCAGGAGGCGCTCGTGCGCGAGCGTGTCTATCAGGAACAGGACATCCGCACTATTCTGGCGAGGCTGTCTGACGTACGGGAGCGAACGACTGACCTGCTGGCGGGACTTGCGCAGTGGAAGTGGGCGCGCCCCGCCAACCACTGGGAGCGCGGTCGCATGAGCATCCGGCAGATGGTGGAGTTCGAGCTGGGGCATGACCGCGAGCACCTCGAACAGATTCGCCGGCTGAGGGAGCAGGCAGCCGGCCGAGGCTGAGCAAGAAGGGCCTCTAACCCTCCTCAGGCTTTCCCAGGGCGAGACCGATGAGGCGATAGGTGAGCTTGGCGGCCATCTGGGCGCAGGCGCGGGGCCCGTAGG
>CAZFGZ010000023.1:0-16690 GCA_964518585.1 uncultured Dehalococcoidia bacterium
CGAGCTGGGCCCGGAGGAGGAGCGAGGCCACCGCATCGTAGGCCGGCGGGCCGCCGAGGTGGCCGACGTGATCCATGCGGTGGGTCCGCTCGGCCGCATCATCGGGGAGACGGCGCGGCAGGCCGGCCATCCCTGCGTGACCCTGTGGGACTCAAAGGAAGAGGCGGCGCGAGAGGTGGCGGCCTCGCTGGAGCCGGGCGACGTGGTGCTCGTAAAGGCCTCGCGCGCCCTGGCCCTGGAGACCGTGCTTCCCACCCTGAAGGACGAGGCGTAGCATGGCCTACTCCCTGAGCATCGGCTCCCTCGCCTTCCTGGTCGCCCTCGCCGCCGGCTGGCCGCTGGTCGAGCTCCTCCGCCGGCGGCGGCTGGGGAAGGCCATCAGCGCCGACGGCCCGGCCACCCACGCCGCCAAGGCGGGCACCCCCACCATGGGCGGGCTGCTCATCCTGGGCGTCGGGCTGGGCCTGACCCTCGTAGCCAACCTCTACGACGACCCGGCGGTGCTGCTGCCCTTCGGCTTGGCCCTCGCCGCCGGCCTGATGGGCGTGGCCGACGACCTGCTCACCCTCCAGGGGCGAGAGCGGGTGGAGGCCCACGCCCGCTCGATCATGCTGGCCAAGGTCGGCGGGCTGACCGCCATCGGCCTCGCCGCCGGCCTCATCCTGTACTACCCGCTCGAGATCCGGGGGGTCAGCATCCCCCACTTCGGCGACTACCAGATCGGCCTCTGGTTCATCCCGCTGGCCGTGGGCATCGTCATCGCCACGACCAGCGCCGTCGCCATCACCGACGGCCTGGACGGCCTGGTCGGCGGCACCGCCGCCCTGGCCTTCGCGGCCTACGGGGTGATCGCCGTCCTCCAGGGACAGGAGTTCCTGGCGACCTTCAGCTTCACCATGGTCGGGGCCACGCTGGGATTCCTCTGGTACAACGCTCACCCCGCCCGCGTGTTCATGGGCGACACCGGGGCCCTGGCCCTGGGGGCCAGCCTGGCGGCGGTGGCGCTGATGACGGGATGGTGGCTGCTGCTGCCGCTCATCGGCGTGGTATTCGTCGCCGAGGCCCTCTCAGACCTCATCCAGGTGGCCTACTTCCGGCTGACGGGGGGCCGGCGCGTCTTTCGAATGAGCCCGCTGCACCACCACTTCGAGCTGCTCGGATGGTCCGAGCCCCAGGTAGTGCTGCGCTTCTGGCTGGCGGGGATGATGGGAGCGATGCTCGGCATCGCCCTGGTCTTGACAGACTAATGATAATATGCTATGACACCTGAAGAATTCCTGGTGGGTAAACGGGTGACGGTGCTCGGCCTCGGAATCGAGGGTGTAGACCTAGTGCGGTACCTAGCGTCCCAGGGTGCCCAGGTCACCGCGTCCGATGCGAAAACGGCCGAGCGTCTCCCCCACCTGCGCGAGCTTGACGACCTCCCCGTCAGCCTCTCCCTCGGCAGCAACCTCGTCGAGGACACCACCAACGCCGATCTGGTGTTCGTCTCCCAGGGAGTGCCGCTGGACATCCCCGCGCTAGTCGCCGCCCGAGAGCGCGGCATCCCCCTGAGCTCCATGACGCGTCTGTTCCTGGAGCAGTGTCCCGGGCCCACCATCGGCATCACCGGCAGCAGCGGCAAGAGCACCGTCACCAGCCTGGTGGGAGAGATGCTGGCTGCCGCGGGCAAGCCCCACCTGGTAGGAGGGAACATCGGCGTGGGGCTGCTCTCGCTGCTGGACCAGGCCACCCCCGAGACGTGGGTCGTGCTTGAGGTCAGCCACACCCAGCTCGAGCTGATCGGCCGCAGCCCCCACCTGGCCTGCGTCCTCAACGTCACCCCCAATCACCTGGACCGCTACGCCTGGCCCGACTACCTGGCCCTGAAGCGCAACCTCCTCCGCCACCAGACGGCCGACGACACGGCCGTCCTGAACCTGGATGACCCCGAATCCTCGGCGATGGCCGAAGAGGCCCGAGGCGAGATCGTCTGGTTCAGCACGGGCAAGTCGCTTCCCGGCGACGGGGCGTTCCTGCGAGAGGGACGCATCGTATGGCACCGGAGCGGCCGTGACCTGGACGTGCTGCCGGTAGCGGACATCCCTCTCCGCGGCGGGCACAACGTCTCTAACGTACTCGCGGCGGTCGCCGTAGCCTCTCTTTGCCACGTCGCGCCGGATGCCACCGCCCGCGCGGTTCGGGAGTTCCGCCCGATGCCCCACCGACTGGAGCTGGTGGCGCGCGTCGATGGGGCAGAGTACTACAACGACAGCATCGCCACGACGCCCGAGCGCACCCTGGCCGGCATCCGCTCCTTCGAGGAGCCCCTCGTCCTCCTCCTGGGCGGCCGCGAGAAGCACCTCCCCCTGGAGACCCTGGCAGCCGAGGCCTGCCGCCGCTGTCGCGGCGTCGTCTTCTTCGGCGAGTCCGCTCCCCTCCTCGAGCAGGCCGTGGAGGCTGCGGCCGATGCCTATCCCGGCCCGCAGCGGCCAATTATGTCAAGAATGGGCTCCCTGGCGGAGGCCGTCGAGGTAGCCCAGGCCGTCGCCCAGCCCGGCGACGTGGTGCTCCTCTCGCCCGCCTGCACCAGCTTCGACGCCTACGACAACTTCGAGCAGCGCGGCGAGGACTTCCGCCGCCTGGTACGTTCGCTGGCGTCCTCACAGAAAGGAGGCCGGCCATAGCCACGGTAGAGACCACTCTGCGCCGGCCGGGCCAGCCCGACTACCTAATGCTCACCGTGGTGGGAGCCCTCGTGCTCCTGGGGGTTGTCATCGTCTACAGCGCCAGCTTCGCCGAGGGCATCGTCGCCTTCGACGACAGCCACTACTACGTGATTCGGCAGGCCACGTGGGCGCTCATCGGCATGGGGCTGCTCGTGGGGCTCATGCGCATGGACTACCAGCTCCTGCGCTACCTGAGCCCCCTGCTGATGCTGTTGGCGCTGGCGGGCTTGGCGGCCGTCCTGGTGCCGGGCATCGGTATCGAGCGCAACGGCGCCAGCCGCTGGCTGGCGCTCGGACCGCTGCCGCCGATCCAGCCCAGCGAGTTCGCCAAGCTGGCCCTCATCATCTACGTCTCGGCCTGGCTGGCGGGCAAGGGCACCAATGTGCGCAGCCTTGCCCTCGGTTTCGTGCCCTTCGTTACCATGGTGGGCATGGTGGCGGGCCTGGTGATCCTCGAGCCGGACCTGGGAACGACAGTGGTCATCGTGCTGACTACCATGACCCTGTTCTTCGTAGCGGGGGCCTCGCTGACCCATCTGCTGACGCTGGCAACCATCGGAGGGGTGGCAGCGGCCTTCCTGGTCCTGGCGGCGGGCTACCGCGCCGACCGCTTCTTCGCCTTCCTCTCCGCGGAGGATGACCCGGCGGGACGGGGCTTCCACACCCTCCAGCTGCTCATCGCCCTGGGTAGCGGAGGCCTGGGTGGACTGGGCCTGGGGGTCAGCCGCCAGAAGTTCTTCTACGTCCCCGGCGCCCACACCGACGGGGTGTTCGCCATCGTGGGCGAGGAGCTGGGGTTCATCGGTGCGGTGATAGTGGTCGCCGTCTTCGCCGTGCTTATCTACCGCGGCTTCCGCGTCATCCTGAGGGCCCGCGACGACTTCGGAGCGCTCCTGGCGGTGGGAATCGTCTCCTGGATCGCCTACCAGACCATCATCAACATCGGGGGGATCACGCGTTCCATCCCGATGACGGGCATTCCCCTGCCCTTCCTGAGCTACGGAGGGTCGGCCCTGGCGGCCACCCTGGCCGGTATCGGCGTCGTTCTGAGCGTGTCGCGCTACGGGCGCGACCGGCGAACCCCGACCGGCCAGCGGCGCACGGCGGGCCCTCGGCTCGCCAAGAGAGGAGCGAGGTGAGGGTGATCCTTTCGGGGGGAGGCACCGGGGGCCACGTCTACCCCGCCCTGGCGGTGGCGACGGCCCTCCGCCAGGAGCTCGCCGAGCGGGAGCCCCTCGAGCTGCTGTACATCGGCGTGCGAGGCCGCATGGACGACGTCATCGTCTCCCGGGAGGGCCTCCCCTTCCGGGCGGTGAGCGCGGGTCCCCTGCGCGTGGGCTCCCTCTTGGGGACGGCCAGGGGCCTGGCGAATCTGGCGCTGGGCACCTGGCAGGCGCTGCGCATAGTGAGGCAGTTCCGGCCCGACGCCGTGTTCGCCACGGGGGGCTACGCCAGCGTGCCGGTGGGCGTCGCCGCCCGCCTCTCCCGCCGGCCCCTCATCGTCTACCTGCCCGACGTCCGGCCGGGCTGGGCGGTGCGGCTCCTGGCCCGGCTGGCCACGCGCATCGCCACCACCGCCGAGGCGTCCCTGAGGGAGCTGCCGCGCGGGAAGGCTGTCGCCGTGGGCTACCCCATCCGGGAGGACTTCTGGTCGGCCCGGCGCGACAACGCCCGCCGCTGCTTCTGCCTCGACCCAAAGGCGAAGGTCCTGCTCGTGAGCGGGGCCAGCCAGGGCGCCCGTTCCCTCAACCAGGCCGTCGCCGACCACCTGGACGAACTGCTGTCGGCCTGCGAGGTCGTGCATCTGACCGGTCGGGCCGAGGAGCCCCGGCTGGCGGAAGTGCGCCAGGCCCTGCCCGAGGAGCGACGCCGCCACTATCACGTCTTCGGCTACCTGCACGAGATGCCCCAGGCGATGGCCGCCGCCGACCTGGCGGTCATGCGCTCGGGCGCCTCCGTCCTGGGCGAGCTGCCGGCCATCGGCCTGCCCGCCGTCCTCGTTCCCGGCGTCTACGAGGGGTGGGACCAGAGCCCCAACGCCCGCTTCATGGCCGAGCAGGGCGCGGCGGTGATGCTGCCCAACGACCACCTCCACCTGCTGCCGGGGCTGGTGCACGAGCTGCTGAGCGACGAAGCAAGGCTGGAGTCGATGCGCCAGGCGGCGCGACGCCTGGCCCGGCCCGAGGCCGCCCGCTGCATCGCTCAGCTACTGATGGGAGCGGCCGCCTGATGGCTACCACCACCGCCATCCCGCAGCGAGTGCACCTCATCGGCGTGGGGGGCATGCACATGTCGGGCATCGCCCAGATCCTCGTCGCCCGCGGTCACCGCGTCAGCGGCTCCGACATGCGGCCCTCGCCGCTCACGGACCGCCTGGCCTCCCTCGGCGTCGCCGTCTTCGAGGGGCACCGCCCTGAGCACGTGGGCGACGCAGAGCTGGTGGTGAGGACCTCGGCCGCCCCCGATGACAACCCAGAGGTCGTGGAGGCCCGCCGTCGGGGCGTCCCCGTGATCAAGCGGGCCGAGATGGTGGCGCGCCTCATGGAGGGTCGCTACGCCGTCGCCGTGGCCGGCAGCCATGGCAAGACCACCACCTCCGGCCTCATCGCCTACATGCTGGTGAGGGCAGCGCTCTCGCCCACCTATCTGGTGGGCGGCGAGGTACACGACCTGGAGGGCAACGCCGCCCCCGGCGAGGGCCGGCACATCGTCGTCGAGGCCGACGAGTTCGACGCCGCCTTCCTGAGCTACCAGCCGGACCTCGCGGTCGTCACGAGCATCGAGCCCGACCACCTGGACTACTACGGCTCCTTCGAGAAGCTGACCGAGGCCTTCGCCCGCTTCATGGCCGCCGTGCCGCCGGCAGGCCACCTCATCGTCTGCGCCGATAGCCCCGTCATTCGCGACCTGCTCGACGGCCCGGAGGGCCGCATCCCTCTTCAGACCTCGCAGGTAGCCACCTACGGGCTGCGCTGGCCCGCCGACTGGACGGTCTACGGCCTGAGCCCGACCGCGGAGGGCGGCCACGAGTTCCTGGTCGCCCAGGACAAACAGCCCTTCGGAGAGTTCAGCATCCGTCTCCCCGGCGAGCACAACGTGGCCAACGCCCTGGCGGCCATCGCCGCGACGAGCCTCCTGGGCCTGACCCCGGAGGTCATGCGGGAAGCGCTGGCGAGCTTCAGAGGCGTTCGCCGCCGGTTCGAGGTCGTGGGCGAGGCCGCCGGCGTCACGGTCATGGACGACTACGCCCACCATCCCACGGAGGTGCGCGCCACCCTGGCGGCCGCCCGGCAGCGCTTCCCGGAACGGAGGCTGCTGGCGACCTTCCAGCCCCACACCTACAGCCGCACCCGCTACCTGCTGGAGGGGTTCCGTACCTGCTTCGAAGGGCTGGACGGCCTGTTCATCCTGGAGACCTACGCCGCCCGCGAGCCCCTGGCGGCGGGCATGAGCGCGCAGGAGCTGGCCGAGGCCATCGAACGTCCCGCTGCCACCTACGTGCCCAGCTTCGAGGCGGCGGTCCAGGCCGCCCTCGAGGCCCTGCGGCCGGGCGACGTCTTCTTCACCATCGGCGCCGGGGACGTCGACCAGCTAGGGCCCATGCTGGTCGAGGCACTCAAGGCCAGGGAGCAGGGCTCGGGTACCAGGAAGCAAGGAGCAGGCGTCAGGGAACAGGGTCCCGGCCCCTGACCCTCGGAGGCAAGGATGCTGAGCGCAGGACTGCTGAAGGAACTCGAGGGCGTCGCTCCGGTGCGCCGGGAAGAGCCACTCGCCCGTCACACCACCTTCGGCATCGGCGGCCCGGCCGAGGCATACGTCGCAGCCGGTTCCGCCGAGGCGCTCCGGCGCCTGCTGGCCGTCTGCCGGCGAGGCGGCGTGCCCTTCTTCGTGCTCGGCTCCGGCAGCAACATCCTCGTGGGCGACGCCGGCATCCCCGGCGTCACCATCGAGAATCGCGCCACCGCCGTCGACGGCCCCCGCGCCAACGGCCAGGGCCTCCTCGTCCGAGCCGAATCCGGCGCCAGCTTCGCCGCCCTCGCCCGCAGCCTGGCCCGCCAGAGCTGCGCCGGCCTCGAGTGGGCCGGTGGCATCCCCGGCACGGTGGGCGGCGCCGTCGTCTACAACGCGGGCGCCTACGGCGGCTGCCTGGCCGACGTCCTGCGCTCCGTCAGCGTGGTCAACGGCAAGGGCGCAGAGGAGGTCATCGCCGCGGGCGACCTGGACCTGTCATACAGGGGCAGCGCCTTCGTCCGGGGCCCGCTGGCGGGCAGGGTAGTGCTCTGGGCCGAGTTCGGCCTGCAGCCCGGCTCAGCCGAGGAGCTGACCGCCCGCGTCAGCGAGTTCGATGCCCAGCGGCTCGCCGCCCAGCCCCGCGGTCGCACCGCCGGCTCCGTCTTCAAGAACACGGAGGAGCATCCCGCCTGGCAGCTCATCGACCAGGTCGGGCTGCGCGGCCACCGCATCGGCGATGCCCAGGTCTCGCCCAAGCACACCAACTTCTTCATCAACGCCGGGCGGGCCAAAGCCCGCGAGGTCAAGGCGCTCATCGACCTGGCCCGGGAGCGCGTACGTGAGCGCTTCGGGCTGGAGCTGGAGCTGGAGATCGCCCTGGTGGGGGAGGGCTTCTGATGCCGGACGCCGCTGGCAGGCTGCGCCTAGGGGTGATCTTCGGGGGCCGCTCCGGCGAGCACGAGGTCTCGGTGGTCTCGGCCCAGCACGTCATGGAGGCGGCGGACAAGGAGCGCTTCGAGGTGGTGCCCATCGGCGTCACCAAACAGGGCGCCTGGCTCACGCCCAAAGAGACACAGGCGCAGCTCAAGCGCGGCCAGCAGGCCTACGAGAAGACCCTGGAGCTGGCCGAGGCCGAGGGCTTGCTGGCGCGCCCCGCGGTCCTGGAGGTGCTCTCCGACGTGGACGTGGTCTTCCCCCTGGTCCACGGCGTGAACGGCGAGGACGGCACCCTCCAGGGGCTGCTCGAGCTGGCCCGCGTGCCCTACGTCGGGGCGGGCGTCGCCGCCAGCGCGGCCGGCCTCGACAAGGCGCTCACGAAGGCCCTCTTCCTCCAGGCCGGCCTGCCCGTCGCCGACTACGTCGTCATCGTAGAGTCCCGCTGGTATCGCGAGCCGAAGGCCGTAGTCGCGGAGATCGAGCGCGAGCTGCCCTACCCCTGCTTCGTCAAGCCGGCCAACGGCGGCAGCAGCGTAGGCATCACCAAGGTGCGCTCCCGCGAGGACCTCGGCGACGCCGTCGCCCTGGCCTTCCGCTACGACCGCAAGATGCTCGTGGAGCGGGCCGTCGAAGGGCGCGAGATCGAGTGCGCCCTCCTCGGCAACGACGACCCTCAGGCCTCCCCACTCGGCGAGATCGTCTACAAGCGCGAGTTCTACGACTACGAGGCCAAGTACCTCGACGCCGGCACCCAGCTCTTCACCCCCGCCGATGTCGAGCCGGAGACGGCGCGCCGCATCCAGGAGATGGGCATCACGGCCTTCCGCGCCATCGACTGCGCCGGCCTGGCCCGGGCCGACTTCTTCCTGCGGCCTGACGGCGAAGCCCTGGTGGACGAGCTCAACACCCTGCCCGGCTTCACCCCTATCAGCATGTATCCCCGGCTCTGGCAGGTGGCGGGGCTCACCTACCCGGCCCTGATCAGCCGCCTGGTAGACCTGGCCCTGGAGCGCTTTCGGGAGAAGGAGAAACTTGCCTAGGCCACAGCGACGCGGAGACCGCTGGCAGCCGGGCCCTCGGCGCAGGCAGCCGCCACCGAGGCATGGCCGCTGGCTGCTGCGCCTGACGCTGATGGCGGGGCTGCTCGCCCTGCTCGCCCTCGGGGGTACGTGGCTGTACCGCTCGCCTTTCCTCACGGTCCAGAAGGTCGAGGTGGTGGGCGCGGAGACCCTGGACCCGGCAGGCATCGAGGCGCTGGCGGACCTGGAGGGCCAGAACATCCTCCACCTGGACGTTGAGGGCACCCGCGAGCGCATCACAAAGCTGCCACGGGTGAAGGACGTGTCAATGGAGCGGCTGTGGCCCAACGGGGTCCGCATCAGTATCAAGGAGAGGCACCCCTGGGGATCATGGCAGGTCGGCGATATCCGCTACGCCGTCGACGACGAAGGGATGATCCTGGACGGCCCCCCGGCGCCGGACGGCTCGCCCGTCATCGTCCACCTGGAGAGCGAACGGCAGTACCTCGCTGGCGAGCGGGTAGACACGGGCGCCATCGAGCTGGCCCAGCGCCTGCTCGAATCGGCGCCCCGCGCGTTCGGGCAGGCCGTCGTCGGCCTCGAGTACCGCGACAGCGACGGGCTGACCGCCGTGCTGGAGGGAGGCCTGCGGGCCACCTTCGGCGACGTGCACGACTACGACTACAAGGTGACGGCGCTCTACGTGCTCCTCGAAACCGCAAGGCAGGAGCAGGTGGGCGTGAACAGTGTGGACCTGCGATTCGGCGACCGCATCACCTTCCGCTAGGGTGAGGGGGATGAGGCGCCACACGAAGGGGGACCCGCCGTGGTGAGAGGAGGAACCTTCGCCTCCATCGACGTGGGCACCACCAAGGTGTGCACCGTGGTCGGCGAGGCAACACCGGGCGCAGAGATGCGCATCCTGGGGGTCGGCGTCGCCCCCGCCTCGGGCCTGAGCCGCGGCATGGTGGACAACATCCGCGACTCCACCGAGGCGATCCGCGCCTCCGTCGAGAAGGCGGAACGCTCCAGCGGCACCCGCGTCCTTTCCGCCCACCTGGGCATCTCCGGGGCGCACATCGGCTGTCAGAACAACCGGGGCATCGTCGCCGTCCCCGACCGCGAGCATCCCATCAGCGAGGAGGATGCGTCCCGCGCCCTGGAGGCGGCGCGCATCGTCAGCATCCCCACCAACCGTGAGGTCCTCCACGTCATCCCCCGCTACTACGTTGTGGACGGCCAGGACAGCGTCAGCGACCCCGTCGGCATGTACGGGCAGCGCCTCGACGTCGAGACCCACATCATCACCGGCCTCGTCACCGCCATCCAGAACCTCGTCAAGTGCGTGGAGGACGCGGGCGTACAGGCCGACAGCCTGGTCGTCGAGGCGCTCGCGGCCGCCGAAACGGTCCTCGACGCCGAGGAAAAGAGGCAGGGCGTGGTCCTGGCGGACATCGGCGCCGGCACCACCGACGTCGCCATCTTCATGGAGGGCAGCGTCTTCCACACCGCGGTCCTGCCGGTCGGAGGCACCCATTTCACCCGCGACCTCGTCGTCGGCCTGCGCTGCCCCTACCAGGCGGCCGAGGAGGTCAAGGCCCGCTACGGCCACGCCATCCCCAGCAACGTGGGGCCGGAGGAAGAGGTAGAGATCGAGGCCTTCGGCTCCGAGGGCCGCAAGTCCGTGCCCCGCCGCCGCATCTGCGAGATCCTCCAGGCCCGCGGCGAGGAGGTCCTCGAGATGGTCCTGAGCGAGGTGAAACGAGCGGTCCACGACGACATCATCTCAGCCGGCTTCGTCCTCACCGGCGGCACCGCCAACCTCCAGGGCATCGAGCTCCTGGCGGAGGAAGTCACCGGTTTGCCCGCCCGCGTGGGCATCCCGCAGCAAATCCACGGCCTCACCGACACACTGGGCGACCCGGCCTACGCCGCCAGCGTCGGCCTCCTCCGGTGGGCGGTGCGGGAGGCCGAGACGGGCTCCCTGCGGCAGCGACAGCACGCCCCGCTGGCGCTGGGCCAGTGGTGGCGCCGCTTCAGCCATTGGGCAAGAGTCTGGCTGCCCCAGTAGGGCGAGAAAGGACGGTGCCTGTGAAGCAAGGACGCCAGGAACTCTTCAAGGAAGGAGGGAGGCCAGGATGACCCAACCAACCGACACCGACGGGCTGCCACCCATCAAGGTGATAGGGGTAGGCGGAGGCGGCTGCAACGCGGTGAACCGGATGGTGAAGGAACGCATCCCCGGGGTCCAGTTCGTCGGAGTCAACACCGACGCCCAGGCCCTCGCCCACTGCGAAGCCCATCTACGCATCCGGATCGGCGACAAGGTGAGCAGAGGCCTCGGCGTGGGCGGAGACGCCAGCAAGGGCCAGCGGGCCGCCGAGGAGAGCCGCGACGAGCTCCTCGACGCCGCCCGCGGTGCGGACATGCTCTTCGTCACGGCCGGCATGGGCGGAGGCACAGGCACCGGCGCCTCCCCCATCGTCGCCGAGGTAGCCAGGGAATGCGGCGCCCTCACCGTCGGCATCGTCACCAAACCCTTCAGCTTCGAGGGCGCCAAGCGGCGCCGGCAGGCTGAGGAGGGCGTGGCCCGCCTGCGGGAGAAAGTCGATACCCTCATCGCCATCCCCAACGACCGCCTCCTGGCGGTCTGCGAACCCGACACCAGCCTGGAGGAAGCCTTCCGCGTCGCCGATGATGTGCTGCACCAGGCCATCCTCGGCATCTCCGAGATCATCACCCTACCGGGCGAGATCAACCTGGACTTCGCCGACGTCCGCAGGGTGATGAACGAGGCAGGCCCCGCCCTCCTGGCCATCGGCCGGGGCACCGGCGAGACCAGGGCGGTCGACGCCGCCCGGGCGGCCATCGCCAGCCCTCTCCTCGACGTCACCATCCAGGGGGCGCGAGGCGTCCTCTTCAACGTGACGGCGGCCCGCAACCTCGCCCTGCGCGAGCTCGACGCCGCCGCACGCGTGATCAACGAGGTCGTCGACCCCGACGCCGAGATCATCTTCGGCACCGCCATAGACCCTAACCTGGGCGACGAGGTCAAGGTCACCCTCATCGCCACCGGCTTCCCCACCGGGGAGGTCGCGACTGTGGAGGGGGACGAGCGCATCCGTCAGCTCAACGTCCAGGGCCTTCAGAACGTGGCTGACACGGAGTTACCCACCTTCCTGCGCCGGCCCGTCGCCGCGCGCTAGAGGAAGATATTGGTTAGTCGAGAAAGGAGGTGACTGTCTAGCCGAGCACCCGGCTCCCGGGGGGCCCGGGGGCCGACCGCCGGGAGGCATTCCGGCGGAGACCTTCCCCACCAGGGAAGGACACAGGCCGCGAGCGGCGTTTTGGGAGATGACGCCGCCCGCGGCCCCCTATTTGCGCGGCCCGACCCGGCAACGAAACCACCGGGCAGGCATGGCTCATCGCCGGGAACCTGAGCCGCACCTACATGATAACACCGAGGGCGACGATGCAGCCACACCCTCCACAGGGCCAGGCCCCAGCCGCGCCTCCAGGCTCACGACGCCCCGCTCCCGGAACAGACAGACCGACCCCATGTAACGATCCATACGGCGGGCCGTTTGAGTAGATGAGGGGATTGGGCAAGCCCTCTTGACATAGTCAAAGGCCCATGGGAGAATGCGGCGCAACCCGAACGGGAGCCGTTGCTCCCCCGGACCAGTCGAATCGGGTTCGGCAATCCCAAGAGCAGCGACAGAAACAGCCGCGCCGCTGATCCGGAGAAACCGGGGAGGCGCCGGCAAATCGCCCGAGCCGGGCCGCACGGAAGCAGCTTCGAGCACACGGGGTTCACAATAGCATAGGTCTCCCGGTGCACGGGGGCGACAAACCGCCCGCACCGCACAACCGGCTCTCCGCCCCTGACGAGGCAGGCGAGCCATCCGGGAGGCTAGACGCCGGAACCCTCGGTCAGCTAGCTGCGATCGAGGAGAACGGCTACCGTTTTCTGAGGGGCGACGGGCCCAGGGGACGCGCGTTCAGGAGGCGGGGCCTGGCTAGCGTCCCCTGGCCCCAACCCGCTTAACAACTGAATACACCTCCGATAAGGGCAGGGCGCGGGAAACCGCGCCGGGCCGACGGAACGGCTCCCGACGCACCTCGTCGGGAACGCAAAGCCACGGGTCTACTCCCCCCAAACCGGTGGGGGCACGACAGCCGGGCTGCCGAAGAGGAAGAAACATACGGAGGTCTTCAGCCGTCGCCTTCACGCTGAAGTCGGCGGCTTTTCTTATGCCAGCCAGCTGACCGCTTGCAGGGCTGGCGAATGAACAGTCTTCTCGAGCTAGGACGCTTACCAGTCGGTCTGAAGTGCGCAGGGATGTGTAGACCAGGTTCCGAAACGGGGGTAATGACGATGCGAAGGCTACTTTCCCAGATGGGCCGAACGGCATTCAAGGCGACGGCGCCTATCACCTTGGCGGCTATCGCGCTGGCGGCCGTCTTGAAGAACCGAGGGCAGATAGGAAGGTCACAGGCGCGCTGGATGGTGCTGCTCGCCCTAGCCTTTGTCGTCGCCGGCCTCGCGCTTCTCGGCTCCAGCTACCTGGCCACCGGCGACGGCGCACCCTCCGCGGAAGCCTGCCGCTGGCGGACCCCCACGCCGACCCGAACCCGGACCGCCACCCCTACGAGAACGGCCACCAGTACGCCGACTCACACCGCCACGCCCACGGCAACCGCAACGCCCACGAACACCGCCACGCCCACAAGCACCGCAACACCCCCGAACACCGCCACGCCCACAAGCACCGCAACGCCCACGAACACCGCCACGCCGACGGCAACCGGTACGCCCCCGGCCACGGCCACACCTACCAACACACCGGCAACTTCGCCCACCCCCACGGGTACGCCACCGTCTACGGCCACCTCTACGGCCACCGCAGTGCCGTCCACGGCCACGCCGGTGCCTACGCCCAAGTGTCCGGACTGTCCCACGCCACCGCCCCAGCAGCAGTCACAGTCGCAGTCGCAATCACAGTCGCAGTCCCAGTCCCAGTCACAATCCCAGTCGCAGCAGCAGGTGCTGGTACAGCCGTCTGCGCCAGCGCCAGCGCCCGTGTCCGCCGTGCTGCCGACGGCCCTGCCCTCTACGGGTACCGGCGCCCACAGCATCGCGTCCACCTGGTCCAAAGCCCTTGGCATGGCCCTGAGCCTGCTGGGCATGGGCCTGCTGCTGGCCGGGCTGCGATTGAAGACCGCAGAGAACCCTAGGTAGCACCGCATCGGTCCTCCTCCTTAGCGCCCCGGCCATGCGGCCGGGGCGCGACCATGCCCGGGGCGCTCCACCCCGCCGGGGAGAATGTGGGCCCGCCGGTCTCCAGAGAGCTGCGCCGGTCAGTGGCCGCCGCGCCGTCGCCGGGCCTTCGGACGTTGCATGTGATGACGAGGAGCCTGCCGAGCTCGGGCGGTCACTCGGCTGCAGTGCGCCGAGCGGCTTGCCGCCATCCTAGTAGCACAGCCAGGGGTACCAGTAGCACCACCAGGGTCTCGGCGTTGACGTGGGGGTCGGCGGCACCGGCGTCTTGGTGGATGTGGGTACCGGCGTCTTTGTCAGCGTAGGCACAACCGTGTTCGTTGGCGCGGGCGTGCTGGTCTGCGTGCCGGGGCCCGCCGTTTCGGTGGGCGTGGGCGGCACGGGTGTCGCCGTGGCCGTCGGCGAGACAGTCGGCGTGGGTGACGCCGTGAAGGTCGGCGAGACAGTCGGCGTCGGCGTGAACGTGGGCGTTCCCAGCGGAGTGGGCGTGGCGGTGGGCGTCCACGTCGGCACTGGAGTCGGCGGCAGCTCCCCCATGCGCAGGGTGGGGCGCGCGAACCGCTCGTTGATCATCTGAGAGCGCCCCGTGAGCGTCACGCTGGGGATGATGGCGCGCATCAGCGGCGTGAGCGCCTCGTAGTTGTATTCCACGCTGACGACGACGAGTTCCTGAGGGGCGCCCGCGTTCAGCTCGTCGGGGTCGGGGCTGGAGTACGAGCTGCGTACGTCAACGTCGAAGTAGCGCGGATCCCCGGGACTCGCGCCGTCGTCGATGGGAAGGGGCTTTGCCGCGTTGCGCGCCTTGGCCACGATGGCGTTCTCGCGCTGCAGGCCGCCCCCACCGGGTTCGCCGTCGTAGAGCTGGCCGGTGACGGCGTACCGCGCTCCTACCTGAGCGGCGTGCTGAACGGTAACCCAGGCGCGGAACAGGCCGGCCCCCTCGATGATGCTGAAGATGAGGACAAGCAGGATGGGCAGGACGAGAGCGAACTCAGCCAGGGCCTGGCTGCCCTCCCCCTTACTTCTTGCCATCGCTTTCCTCACCGAGGGCACGTCTCGCCGTCCCTCCTACCGGTCCAGCCGCGTGAAAATGCGCTGGGCGATATCCTCGAAGACATCCTGGAGGTCCTCGGGGCTGGGTGCCTCGAAGTAGTTCTCCGTCGCCCCATCGCCCCAGTGGCCGTCCGACGGATAGCTGGATTCGGTGGCAAATGGGCAGTCCTGGCCCTCATCCGTCACGTCGGCGATGTCCTGCATGAGCTCTACGTTTTCGTTGTTTTGCAGAGCCTCTTCACCCATCAGGATGGTATAGACGACGATGTGCCGGTAGCAGGCTTCCTGGGCGGCCAGGCGAGCCTTCAGGCGCGCGTACGGGCAGTTGGTGTCGGAACAGCCCGAGTGGCTGGGCCGGTTGGCCTCGCCGTCCGTTAGCAGGATCATGACCCCGACGGAGTCGGACCGGGCATTGCCATCGGGCGGGAAATTGATCAGCTCCTCCACGCCCCGCATGGTGCCCTCGTAGATGTTCGTGTAGCCGGAAGGCCACATCTCGTCGATCGCCGTCTGCACGTCGTCGAAGCCCTGGGTGAGCTCCTGGTCCAGGGTGCCGCTGGTGGAGTAGGACGCCAAGGCGATCTGGTCATAGACGGGGTCGAAGCTCTCTACGAAGATGTTCGCTGCCTCCTTGAGGTGGAGCATGGGCTGCCACTGGCCCGGCGGGTAGGGATTCGCGGACGGGCAGTCCACCCTGAGGCCGTGGCTGTCGCGGCACATGGAGCCGGAACGGTCAAAGATGAGCACGGCATCCACGGAGGCCTGCTCAGCGCGGCCGTCCGACTCGACAGTGACGTCATCCAGCCCGAAGGCGTCAAGGATGATCAGGTTCGCGGTCTTGGTGGCCTTGACCTCAACGAGCTTGCGCGGCTCCCCGCCCTCGCCCGTGGGGAAAGTCACCTCCGCCGTGGCGGGGTCCACGTCATTCAGGGCCAGATACTCGTCCACGCGGGCGCGCGCCAGGTCCTGATCGGGCAGCGCGGCCGCCCCCGCCAGAGCCGCGGCGTCCACGGCCCGGGTTACATCGCTCTTGGTGAAGAAGATCAGCCCCAGGTCTATGGCGAGCCCGATGGCCGCGATGAACATCATCAGCAGCATGGCGATGAACGGCAGCGCCTGGCTCCGCTCGCCGCTGGCCCCCCGCAGACCGGTCCACAGCCTACTTCCCACCTCGATTCGCCCTGACCGACGTCCCGGCATGCTCGCTCCCCCTACTGGCCGCTCTCCGGCATGATGGAATAAGTGTGCATGGGCAGCGGGTTCTCGATCATGCTGTTCATTAGGAGCAGCGGATGGTTGTAGAACAGCTCCACGACTATGAACTTGTCCTCCTCAGCGGGCGGCGACGAGGCCGAGAGCAGGGCCTGGAGCTCGCCCGGCGTGAGCTCCGTGTCGGACGGGCCGCAAGCGCTGATACTGCCCACCGAGGTGGCCACCTTGCAGTCGTACTCGTAGATCCCGCCCGAGCTGTTGACGCCGACACGGATGATGACCAGCCTCCCGCGGCCGTTCTCGAAGAAGCCAAGGTTGCCGGTGCTGTCCTGCACGATGGTGGCCAGCTCAGTCTCATCGAAGATCGTCTCACCACGCGAGCCCAGGCGCCCCGCTTCCCGCGAGGTGCCCACCAGGATGTTGAAGTTGTGGAAGGCGTGGGCCACCTCGATAGTGGCGAGCAGGAGCACAAGGAGGACAGGCATGATGAGGGCCACCTCCACCAGGCTCTGGCCGCGCTGATACCTACCTCGCCGAAGCATCGCTCCTCTGCCGATAGAGACATGCCGGCCCGCGCCCGGCCGGCGGGGCCCGCCTGCTTGCTCGAAACATCCCTCCATCTACTTGTATCGACAGCAGCGCCGCAAATCTTGTGCGACTGACCGGCCCCGCGCTTGCGGACCCGCTCGGTCCTGACGGCAACGGCGCAATATATGGAAAAATCCCCTTGACATCTACTACATCTTGTG